>CAYVVK010000195.1:9694-10253 GCA_964454855.1 uncultured Phaeodactylibacter sp.
ACCGGCCCAGACGGCGGCTTTTCCGTCTGGGGAAACGATGAGGTGCGGATTGCCTTCTCCGGCTTCTGCATCTACACCCGTCATCACCAGCAGGCCGCGGTAGCTGGCGTAATCGTGGATGCGGAAACCGTGGGAGGCAATGGGCCGGATCTTGGCAAAACCATCGGCATTTTCGGCGGGCAGCTCGTAGAAAGTACCGTGGCAGTTGAACAGGTCGCGCTCGGTGGCCACCTCGCGGGCGAGGCGCAGGGTGGCTGAGCGAGCAAGTGCCGGCAGATACCCCTTCCGAGGTGGCTGGCCCCAGCTGATCGGGCAGCTCCGGGCCGGTGAACCAGAGGTTGGAGTTGGACTGCCCCGGGCCTTCGATGCCGCCTTTTACCTTTCGCTTGTTGAGGAACTCTTTCTGAGCCGAATCATCACAGCCAAATACCAGCTGATCTTTCCAGCGGGCAAAATCGCCGATGACCTTCAGGTAGGCGGAGCGGGGGCGGTATGCCGGCCGGGGGCCTTCTCGTAGGGAATTACCCGTACCTGCCGATCGGCACCGATGGCATAGGGC
>CAYVVK010000196.1:0-263 GCA_964454855.1 uncultured Phaeodactylibacter sp.
CCCGGCTGAGTTCCCGCACGGCCTTCGGGATGTCTTCTGCCTGCCGGGCATGGAGCACGGCCTCGCTTCCCATTTTCCGGGCGAAGGCCAGCTTTTCCTCATCGATATCTATAGCAATAACATTGGCGCCCAGCGCGCTGGCGATCATAATGGCGGAAAGGCCCACGCCTCCGCAGCCGTGTACCGCCACCCATTCGCCTCCTCTGAGGCGCCCCTGGGCCACGATGCCCCGAAAGGAGGTAATGAAACGGCATCCCAGAACC
>CAYVVK010000196.1:273-10212 GCA_964454855.1 uncultured Phaeodactylibacter sp.
CGCTGCCGTGGTAAAGGCTATTTCCTCCGGCAGGCGCACGAGGTTTTGATCGGCGTAGGGGATGCACACGAACTCCGCAAAGGAACCGGGGCCGGTGAAGCCCGGCTGGTAGTAGTTGTCGCACACCTGCTGATTGCCGCTGCGGCACTGTGGGCAGTAACCACAGCCCAGGCAGAAGGGAAGCGTTACGCGGTCCCCTTTTTCCCATTTGCGCACCTCCCTGCCCTTTTCCAGCACCACGCCTGCCAGTTCATGCCCGGGAACCTGCGGAGGCTGCACATCGGCATCATGGCCCATCCAGCCATGCCAGTCACTACGGCAGATGCCCGTTGCTTTTACGCCTATGATGACATCGCCCGGCCCCGGACTGGGGTCGGGAATTGGCCTTACACTTATTGGCTGGCGGAAATTATCGTAGATCGCTGCTTTCATAAAGGCAAAGGTTTTGGCCTTAAAATAGAGAAAAAGCACGGCCCGGTTTCCGGCCACTGACCAAAATCATGAGCTGGCCTGATGCATATCAGTGCCTGGGCGGTAAAAATGATATACCTTATATGGTTGCACCAAAGCACTAAAGACTATGTTTAAATTAAGAATTGGAAGTACGGTTCTTCGGTTTTACCTCATGATGGCTATCGCGATCATCGCGGTTTATGCCCAGCAAACCTGGCTCATCGCCCTGGCTATAGCCGTGGGCGTCAGCGCTGTGCTCGGGTACAGCTTCGGAGGCTCCACCGAGGAAAAGAACAAGGTGGTTCACATGAAAGGATCGGCAGAAAAACGCCGGCGGCAGGCGAGTTAGTGCGGCCCTACTGCCATGCACAAATGACCCCTCCCATCAGGGCAAAGCAGACGATCCAGAAGCCGGCATTGATGGCGATGTACCGGAAGCCTTTGCGCTCGAACAAGGCATTGACACCGAGTACCGGCAAGGCAAGGGTAATGCCTGCTGCTGTGCCATGGAAAAGGCCGTGCCTGAAGGTCCGGAAATTATTGCCATACTCTTCCATGAAGCCGGCAAACCATTTGCCGAGCTCCGAATCGGGATCGCCAAAGCCGGGCTCTTCGATCAAAATAGAGTAGAGGTGCAACTGGTGAATGACGATGGAATTCATGGCGGCAGCCGCCAGAAAACTCAATACGAAGGAAACGCCAAAAATGAGGCCCATATTGGCGCCTTTCATTTTCTCCTCGGTCATTTCACTGGCCTTTGTCCATGCATTTCCGAATACCCGGGGGTTGTACCAGACGAATCCCACAGCGGTGGGAATGAGCGCAGCAACAAGCGTAGCGATCCAGTTCATAGTCAGTAGGATTTAGTGAGCTTAAATATACTCTTTTCGGAAAACCCCGGTGCTGAATTTTCATTTCTGCCTGCCACTGCCCAATGCTCTCAGCCGGCAAAGCTAGAAGAGCAAAGGAGGCCCGCTGCTACAGCCCCATCGACAGCCAGCGCGCCTTACGGGCCACCTCCACTTCCACGCCTTGCCGGACGGCCTCTCTTTCTTCGGCGCTGCTTCAGTTAAGCCTGCTCAGGATTTGGGCCCGGCATCGATGATCTCCTGCCGCACCTCGTCCTTGTATTTTTGGAAATTTTTCTGAAACAGGCCGACCAGTTTCTCCATAGTTTTATCGTAGGCTGCCTTATCGGCCCAGGTTTCTTTAGGCATCAGTACTTCAGTAGGCACATTCGGGCAGCTGGCAGGCACCTGCAGGCCGAAATGCGGTTCCGTTTTCGTTTCTACTTCGTCCAGGCTGCCGTCGTGGATGGCATCGATGATGGCGCGGGTGTATTTGAGCTTAATGCGTGAGCCCACGCCAAAGGGGCCTCCCGTCCAGCCGGTGTTGACGAGCCAGGCTTTGGCCTTATGCTGGCGGATCTTCTCTCCCAGCAGTTCAGCGTACTTATTCGGGTGCCACATCATGAAAGCAGCGCCAAAACAGGCTGAAAAGGTAGCTTCCGGTTCGGTAACGCCCATTTCCGTGCCGGCCACCTTGGCCGTATATCCGGCAATGAAGTGATAGCTGGCCTGGTCGGGGGTAAGTCTGCTCACCGGAGGCAGGACGCCGAAAGCATCGCAGGTGAGGAAAATGATGTTTTCCGGATGCCCGGCTACGCAGGGTATCTTTACGTTATCGATATACTGAATGGGGTAGGAGGCCCGGGTGTTCTGGGTAATGGAGGTATCGCTGTAATCCACCTCGCGCGATTGCTCGTCGTAGACGACATTTTCCAGGATCGTTCCGAAGCGGATGGCTTTGTAGATGTCCGGTTCGTTTTCCGGGCTGAGGTCGATGGCCTTGGCGTAACAGCCGCCTTCGATATTGAATACGCCGGTATCCGTCCAGCAGTGCTCGTCATCGCCGATCAGGTCGCGCTTGGGGTCGGCGCTAAGAGTGGTCTTTCCGGTGCCTGACAGGCCGAAGAGGACGCTTACGTCTCCTTTCTCTTTACCCACGTTGGCGGAGCAGTGCATCGGCATTACGCCTTCCAGCGGCATGAGGTAGTTCATTATCGAAAAAACGCCCTTTTTCATTTCTCCCGCATACTCTGTACCCAGAATGACGATCTCTTTTTTTTCCAGGTTAACGTCGATGCTGGTCTTGGAGGTCATCTTGGAAGTGTGGCGGTTGGCGGGAAAAGCGCCGCCGTTAAAGATGACGTAATCGGGTTCTCCGAAGTTGGCGAGCTCATCCCTGGTAGGCATGATGAGCATGTTCTGCATGAACAAGGCATGGTAAGCGCGCGTACAGATCACACGAACCTTCAGGCGGTAGCCGGGGTCCCAGCCGGCAAAAGCATCGACGACGAAGAGCTGTTCGCGGGTGTTCAGGTAATCGATGGCGCGTTCGCGGTTGATCATAAAGATATGCTCGTCGAGCGGAATGTTTATCTTTCCCCAGTCGATATTGTCTTTGGAATCCGGAGATTCGACCACTCTTTTGTCCAGAGGGCTGCGGCCGGTTTTTTCGCCGGAGTAGACCAAAAGCGCACCAACATCGGAGATGGCGGTACCTTTCTCGCTGCGAAGGGCGATTTCGTATAATTCCGGCACGCTGGTATTATAGTATGCCTTCTTCGCAGCTATTTGATACTGTTGGAGATTCAAGTTTGCAGTCATTTTTCTTTGTTGTTAGTGAATTATTGGGTTTGGTAAATGAAAAAATCGGAGTGGCAAATATATGGCCCTTGCTCAAGCTTTACTAATGAGTAAAATCATTGGCTGCCTTCATAAATGTCATACCATAAGATATAGGAATGGAAAGAGTTAGGGCAATGACATCAAAATTGATGCTGGTAAAGGAGTTCTTTTACCTCCCGGGAATAATTATTTTTTGTACCATACAGATATATCACATGGCGAGGGGCAAAGATGTTCGGAGAAGCGACCAGAAAATTTTTGTAGGCCTTTGGCGATTGTGCATCCGCATAGGGTACATCGTGGTCTTCATCGATGAGAATGGCCGCCGGCCAGTGCTTGCCGATGAACCAATCCGGGCCGATGGCGTAGCTGGCGGCCAGTACGTCGTAGGGGTTGAAGCCATTGACAGGCACCTGTTTCCCATCGGCCAGTATCGGCCTGCCCTCATTATCCACTTCATTGCCGAAGCTGCGCCACAGGCTGAGCCAGTCTGCCGATTGCTCGGCCATATAGCGGATATCCGGGTCAGGCGAGCTTTTGAAGTGCTCCAGGTCTTCCTCCATGATCCACAGCTGGCGGGAAACTTCCACGCCGGCCAATACGAGCGCTCCAATATTGCTTTGCAGCAACACCCGAAAAGCATCCACATCGTTATCGAAGTTCAGGTCCGGAAAGGGGACGGCCTGTTCGGTGCCAAAATAGAACCGCTGACGGGTACTGTTCCGGCCGGCCACTACAATGATGGTTTCGATCTTTTCCGCCAGTTCCGGGTTCAGCAAGACTACCGTGGCGATATTTGTCAGGGCGCCTATGGCTACGATGGTTAGCTTTTCTTCGGCTTCAAGCCCGCTCAGGAAATCGCGTAATTTTTCTGAAGCCTGCGTTTGAACCGGCCAGATGTGGGGCTCCTCCTTTTTATGATGATTCAGCTGCAAAGGGCCTTCTGCGCCCCAGTACACTGGCGGGCGTCTATCGCCCTGGTAGAAGGGGTGATAATCCAGGTAATCATCGATCAGCGTTTTGGCCTTTTGAAAGGCGTTGGCCACATTGGTGTTGGCGAAGACGGTGCTGACACCCACAACTTCTACTTTTGGAGAGTGAAACAGGGCGATCATCGCGTATCCGTCGTCGCAGTCTCCGTAGGGGTCGCCAAAAGCGGGGTCTGTGTCGATCCAAACCTTTTTAGGGAAGATGCCACTTTTCTTCATCGTGTGAGGGTTTGATTATCCGCCCAATATACGAGAAATAGAAGGGAGAAGGCCCGGATGGGAAAGGCCGCCATCAGGACATTACGATAAAAAAACCATGGGAAGCATTTTCTTACAATGTTGGCCGTGAAGCCTTAAAACAATTGGGTTTGACGTGGGCCCTATTTTTTATCTGGCTTCGATGTCCTAACATTTTTTTTTCAAAATTATGCCCTTTGGCTTTTTTGGCATATTTTATTGCTTCATTTCGCCATATCTAGAACTAAAAATACTGAAGGCTGCATGGCCTCAAGGTGTAGGTTGCCAGCCTTTGCATGCCTCGTTTCAGTATCCCGCTTGAACATTTTCTGTAAGCCTGCCGGAACCACGTGCTTCGGGTTATCATCTGGTCATTTGTGATGAGCTATGCTCTGGCTCCTATTGCATATTTTGCCTTTCCGGGCCTCATACAATCTTTAATGAAAAAAAACAATTATGACAAGGTTCTTAACACTCTATTCTCAAGGGGGGCTGCTACTCTCCCCAGGCGATCGCCGATCCCTTTTTTGCAGTATGCTTACCGTGTTACTTTTGTTATTCACCCCTCTGTTCCTTTCCGGGCAGGACAATATCAGCGGTACGGTTACTTCCAGTGACGGAGAATCTCTGATAGGGGTAAATGTAACGGTGAAGAGCCGGCCGACGATAGGTACCACTACCGATATCGACGGCAACTATTCCCTGAACGTTCCCGAAGGCGCTGAGACATTGGTCTTTTCCTTTATTGGCTATCGGGAGCAGGAAGTAGATATCGAAGGCCGTAGTACCATTGACCTGGTGCTTGTCGAAGACGCCACCGCACTCGATGAGGTGGTGGTAGTGGGCTACGGCACCCAGCAAAGAAGAGATATTACCGGTTCCGTCGCATCCATCGGTAATAAGGACATCAAGGACATTTCCGTGACCTCCTTCGAGCAGGCCATTCAGGGCCAGCTGGCCGGAGTGCAGGTGGCGGAGACTACCGGCGAGCCGGGAGCGGGGCCGTCCATTCGCGTCCGTGGGCTAGGCTCCATCACGGCCGGCAATGAGCCGCTTTTCGTAATAGATGGCTTTCCCGTTTCCAAGAATATTGACGTTGGTGTCCAGGGGGATATTTTCCGCCGCCGGGCGGCTTTCCGGCCTCCTCCTAATAACCCTCTGGCTACCATCAACCCGAATGACATCGAGTCCATCGAAGTATTGAAGGACGCCTCTGCCGCATCCATTTACGGTTCCAGGGGTTCTAATGGCGTTATCCTCATCACGACAAAGAAGGGTAAGCGGACGGGCAAGCCATCCATCAACTTCGATGCCTATTACGGAGCACAGTCTGTAGCGAATAAGATCGACCTGATGAATTCAGAGGAGATCATCGCTTATGTCAAAGACTCCCGAAATAATGCCTACCTGCAGGATGTACCGGGAGCCGATATTAATGACCCCAACCCTGTGCGAGACCAGAAGGCCCTCGACGCCGGCGTCGGCGCCAGCGCCAACTACCGCCTGGCCGATGATATCCTCAACCCGGACGGCACCGATACCGACTGGCAGGACCTGATCTTTGAGGCCGCGCCCATTCAAAGTTATAACGTTTCCGTACAGGGGGGCTCCGAAAGTGTGGGCTATTACATAGCCGGCGGATACTATAGCCAGGACGGCATCATCGAGAATTCCGGTTTCGACCGCTACAGTTTTCGCCTCAATCTCGATGCCGATATCACGGACCGCCTGAAGATCGGCCTCAACCTGAACCCTTCTTTCACGGCCACGGACCGCCTGCCTGCCGGCTCTCCTTACTTTGCCCGCCCTCCGGGCATTGTGTATTCTGCTTTGGTCCACTTGCCGACCATCAACCCTTACCTGCCCGACGGCAGCATTAACCAGACGGAAAACCAGGGGTTTCTGCTGACGCCAGAAAACCTGGCCGCCGGCTTTACCGACGCCAGTAACCCGCTGGCCATTATCGAGGCCATTACGGATGACCTCAACCAGTTCCGCACTTTCGGCAATGTATACGCCGAATATGAACTGGCCGATGGCCTGGCCTTTAAAACCTACGCCGGTATCGACCTCAACAATTACAACCGTACTTTCTACCGGGCCAATAGCCTGCTCTTCCGGACCGCTTCTACAGGTGAACCCTACGGGCAGTCCAGTGCTTCCCAAACCATAAACTGGCTGACGGAAAATACGCTGAACTATGCCCGCGAATTTGCCGGGCAGCATACATTCTCTGCCCTTGCCGGCTTTACTGCCCAGAAAGAAACCATAGACATCAATCAGGTGGTTGCGGAAAACTTCCCCGATGACCAGGTGCCTACCATCAGTGGCGGACAGGTGGTTTCCGGTACGGGGATCAAGGAAGAATGGTCGCTGCTCTCCTACCTGGGCAGGGTCAATTACAGTTTCGATAACCGCTACCTGCTGACGGCAACCCTGCGCGCCGACCAGTCCTCCCGATTTGGCGCCGGCAACCGCACCGGGGTATTCCCCTCCGTGTCCGCCGGCTGGCGCATATCTGATGAGGCCTTTATGCCCCAGGGTGGCTTCCTCAATTATCTGAAACTGCGCGCCAGCTGGGGCCAGACCGGTAACTTTCTCATTCCGAACTACGCTTCCATCGGCCTGCTCAACCCCTTCAACTACGTCCTGAATGATATCCTGGTCAATGGTATCGCTCCTTCTACGATCAGCAACCAGAACCTGAGCTGGGAAAAGACCAGCCAGGTCGATATCGGCCTGGAGTTCGGCTTGTTTGAAGACCGCATTTCAGCTACCCTCGATTATTACAAGAGCACCACCTCCGACCTGCTGCTCAACGTGCAGGTGCCCTCTTCCCTGGGGTTCACCACCGCTCTGCAGAATATTGGTGAAGTGGAGAATGAAGGCTTCGAGATCACCCTCAACAGCCGCAATGTCGTGGGTGCTTTTTCCTGGACGACCGACCTCAACTTTGCTACTAATGATAATGTCGTCACCAGGCTGGGCCCCAGCGGAGATCCCATCCTCAGCTCCGGTGGCGCCGGCAACCGGCACATCACCAGGATTGGCGATCCCATCGGCAGCTACTATGGCTATGTGGTAGAGGGTATCTACCAGTCACAAAGTGATATCGACAACGCTCCTGTCGACAAGCTGGCCAACGCCCCCCGGCCCGGAGATTTGCGCTTCAAGGATGTGAACGGCGACGGCGAGATCACCCCTGACGACCGCACCGTAACGGGTAATTACCTCCCCGACTTTACCTGGGGCATTACCAACCGGTTCGGCTACAAAGGCGTAGAGCTATCCTTTCTCATTCAGGGTGTGGAAGGCAATGAAATCCTCAACCTGACGCGCCGCCACCTGGGCAACGGGGAGGCCAACTTCAACAGCTATGCAGAATGGAATAACCGCTGGATCTCCCCCTCCCAGCCCGGAAACGGAGAAATTCCCCGTGCCGACCGCACCACGGGTACCCATGGCAACAACAATCGGGAATCTTCCTTCCAGGTGGAGGATGCCTCCTATATCCGCCTGCGGAATGTCACCTTATCCTATACTTTCCCGGGGCGGCTATTTGGCAATACCGTGCAGGGCCTGAGGGTTTACGCCTCCGGCACCAACCTGCTGACGATCACCGATTACCTGGGCTTCAACCCGGAAGTAAACAACCAGAGCACCTTTCCCAATGTACAGGGTGAGGACTATGGCGCCTACCCCCTGGCACGAGTGTTCACCTTTGGGCTAAATGCGGAGTTCTAAACTTTGGAGAGTGCCTTTAAATGGCAAGTTTTTCACTTAAATAGTCAAGAAAAATGAAAAATAAGATTTTATATATCGCAACCCTTACTTTTGCTTTATCTGCTTGCGGTGACGATTTTACTGACCTCGCCCCGATCTCGCAGCGAAATTCTGCAAACTTTTATCAGACGGCCGGCGACATGGAGGTGGCCGTAAACGCCATTTACGATGTACTGCAGGGCGATGGCGCCTACAATGCCGCCTACTGGGTCATGCAGGAAATGCGGTCCGATAATACGGATAATGGCCCCGACGTGACTGGCCTGGCAAGAGAGCGGACCGTGATCGATAATTTTGAGGAGATCGCCACCAGTGAGATCATCGAAGATGCCTATGTGACGGCCTATCGGGGCATTGCCCGCGCCAACATCGTGCTGGAACGCATCGGTGGTGTGGAAATGGATTCCGGCCTCCGGGATCAGTACCAGGGCGAGGCCTTGTTTCTGCGTTCCCTTCTGTATTATCATATGGCAGTAGCTTTCGGTAATATCCCTCTGGTGCTGACGGAAACCAAATCGGTGGATGAAGGCCGGCAGCACGTGCAGGTAGCAGCCGCTCAGGTGTACAACCAGATCGCAACCGACCTGGAGGAAGCCGCCAACCTGCTGCCCTCGAAATCGGAATACGATGACTCCGGCCTGGGCCGGGCTACCAGTGGGGCTGCCCTTACGTTGCTTGGAAGAGTGTACCTCACGTTGGGCGATGCGGCTTCCGCGGAACAAGCCCTGCGAAGAGTGGTGAATAGTAATGAATACAGCCTGGTGGACAATTACGCCGGCCTCTGGGGCGTAGAAAACGAGCACAACGCAGAGTCCATTTTCGAAGTGGAATACCAGGGCGGGGGCTTTGGCGAGGGCCAGATCTTCACCAATGATTTCTCTCCTGTTTTGCAAACCAGCGTGAGCGCAGAACGCAACCGCCCAACTGAAGGCCTGCTCGCCGCTTACGAAGCTGGTGACGAACGTTTTTCCGCTTCCCTCGACACCAGCTATGTCGACGCGAACGGCAACCTGCTGACCAATTCACAGAATGATGCGCGATTTCCTATCAAATATGGCACAGAGAACCCATTTAACGAAGGCGATGCCCCCAACAACTGGATCGTATTCCGCTACGCCGACGTATTGCTCATGCTTGCCGAAGCCCTGGGCGAAGGCGATGAAGCCTATAACCTGATCAATCAGGTGCGTAACCGGGCCAAACTTGGCAATATCGATAGCTCTACTCCCGGCACCTTCGAAGAAAAGCTGCTGCACGAGCGCCGTGTGGAACTGGCTTTCGAGAACCACCGCTGGGCCGACCTGCTGCGCTTTGGCGTGGCTCAGGAAGTGATGCAGGCACATGGCAAAACGCCACGCCTGTTGTTCCTGATTCCGCAGAGAGAGCTGGACCTGAACCCTAATTTCAAACAGAACCCGCAGTAAAGGAGCGGGGAGAAGTCATGGCGGCCGGGCGTTGAGAATTTAGAACGCCTGAGTGTGGAAACCCCCGAACCTTGAACACTGCATCCTATCTGCTCCATTGATGGGAAGGCTTTTCGGGCCGAAAAGCCTTCCCATCCCACTTTTTTCGGATATTGAAAATCAACAGAAAATCTTACCATGAAGAAAAGCATACTTTTTCTCATTCTTTTAAGCGCATGTTTCACTATGGCACTTGCACAGAACACCCCTATACGCGTCATCGCCATCGGCGCGCACCCCGATGATTGCGACGCCAAGTTTGGCGGCACGGCAGCCCTTTTTGCCGAGATGGGCCATGCCGTAAAATTCGTCTCCCTGACCAAC
>CAYVVK010000197.1:0-10129 GCA_964454855.1 uncultured Phaeodactylibacter sp.
CCACGGCTTGGGGTTCTGAGCCGAACACTTTGAGTTGGGGGGCAAAGTAGCGGGCGCTGAGTGCCGTGCCGCTCATCAGCCCGCCGCCGCCGATGGGTGCGATGAGGATGTCCAGTGGGCCGGCATCTTCGATGAGCTCTTTGGCGACGGTGGCCTGCCCGGCGATGACGTTGTAGTCGTTGTAGGGGTGGATGAAAGTAGCCCCGGTTCTGTCCACCACCTCCTGCAGGGTGCTTTCCCGGGCGGCCAGGGTGTTCTTGCAAAAGGTGATCTCCGCGCCGTAGCCCCGAGTTGCCGCCCGCTTGATGACCGGCGCATTTTCCGGCATGACGATATATGCCGGAATGCCCAGCATGCTGGCGCTCAGGGCTACCGCCTGTGCGTGGTTGCCGGAGGAGTGGGTGGCCAGGCCGCGTTTTTTCTGCTCATCCGACAGGCGCAGGGCGGCGCTACTGGCGCCCCGCATTTTAAAAGCGCCTACTTTCTGGAAGTTCTCGCACTTGAAAAACAGCCGGGCGCCGGCCATCCTGTCGATGCTCCGGCAGGTCAAAACCGGCGTGCGGTGTATCATTTTGCGGATGGCCTGGTGCGTTTCGTGAATATCTGCTGCGCTGGGGATATTATCTAACTGCTGCATACTCATGCTTCGGGTTTGATCCATTCTTTTTGCATGGCCTGTGGAATATGAAAACTGCGGCCCTTATGTTCATCGAAATAACCGACCATGCCCTTGGCTACACGCTGGGAGAGGAGTTCAATTACTTTGCTTAACGGTTCATCCACCTTGTCTTCCAGGCGTTCCCCCAGGCGGAAGGCGGCCAGGATGGCGTGGGGCAAGAGGGTGGAAAGGCAGCCATAGCGGGATTGCAGGCCCAGCATGCGGGCGCGTTCCGGCCCAATGAGAAAGCGGATGACGGCCTCTGGCTCCAGGTTCATGCCGGCCTGGCCGAGGTTGTGATCTACAAAATCGGTGAGGGCTCGTGTCAGTAGTTTTCCTTCTTCAGACTCTGCCGACTGGCGGGCAAGTATGGTGTTCATCAGCTGGCGGGCTTCCTCTACATCCTTTGGGAGCAGTTCGGGGGCGATGCCGAGATTATGGCCAATGGCATTCCAGCTGTGGAGGTAGGCTTCCTGCAGGCCTCTCGGTTCTTCGATGCCAAATTGCTCCAGGCCGTCGATCACTGCGATACTGAAAGACATCAGCGTCATCGCCATATCTTCCTGGTTGATGGGGAGGCCGAGTTCCCTTTCGTCCCAGCCTTCGGCCCCTACGAAGTAGCGTATGGCGGCATGGATGAGCCGTACTTTCTGTATGGATTGTATGCCTCGGCCGTTGGTGGCCAGTTCGCCGGGGGTCATCACATCGATGAGGAACTGCCCGGTTTCGGCGATCCGCCGGGCAAAGATGCGCAGCGGCTGTTCTTCATTTGTCAGCCGGCCGGTGCGCACCAGCACCTTCGCTCCCTTGCGCATGGAGTACAAAAGAGGAAGGGATTTGAAAAAAACAAGGAAGAGGACTTTCGCCCCGTGGTCGAGAAAAAAACGGTGGGCGTCCGCTATGGCATTGGCGTCTGCCCATTCCGGCAGGGCCTTGGTTTGCTCTGCGAAGGGCTGTATTTCTTCAGGAAGGCGAGATAAGGGGATCTCTATATTACGGATCAACAAATCAAATAGCTCATAGGCTTTCTCTTTACCCTGGTTTTTCAGGAGGAGGGCCAGGGTTTCATCCGCCAGTGGGTCAGCCTGGTGCCGATACTGTTCCAGTTGGGCATTCGTCCATCGCTCAGCTGTACTCATCGTATTGCGATTTTATTACTCCTGGCGGCGCCGGCTGGCCCTGATGATGACCAGCACCATCAGGGTGATGATCACCAGAAAGGGCAGCCAGCTGCCGATCTGATGGCCGACCTGATAGCTGTGGCTACTGGTGTCTACCTCCTGAGCCATTAGAAAAACGGGGAGTAAAACAAGTCCGATAATATACTTTCTCTTTTGTCCGGCTTCCATTTGCACCTTTTTTCTATAGACGTGTTAAATATAGGGGTTAAAATATAAGCGGCGCAATGTAGGCGTCAATTTATGGCCGGGCCCTTAAAGTTCAGATTAGCCTCCGGCTTTTTCAAAAGTTTCCCTTAATTATGTTATATTGAGATAAAACTTAATGCCATGAGAAAATATACTACTCTTCTCCTTTTCTTCCTGTTGACGGCGGCCCTCTACGCTCAGCAAACCAAAACTTACTGCAACAACCGCTTCGATTTTTGTGTACAGTATCCGGCTGAACTGAAAACAGACGAGGGCGGCTCCGTAAACGCCGATGGCATTATACTGGAGGCGGAAGGCGGGGTAACCATTTTTGTTTCGGGTTCTCATAATGTGATGGACTGGACGCCGGAAAGGATCTTCGAGTTTGCCAGGGCTGATTTCGCTGATGCTGCCGAGGTGGAGGAAGTAGCGGTGGAAAACATCGGCACGGAAATGAGCGAACAGGGCTTTGAAGCCCGCTTTAGCGCAGGGAATTCCTACGAGTATTGCCGCATGTGGAATTTCGGGGATGCGTACCTGGTGATCACCATAACCGGCCCGGAAGAACAGGCGGAGAAAATAGAAGCGCTTAAAGAAGCCATACAGGTGACTCCCGATAGTTAATGTGCGCTCAACTTTTTTTCTTTCAACTCCTGCAGCAAGCCAGCTGCATTCCGAACCTGCCTTTTCTGGCGCCTTCCTCAATTTTATGGTACCTTTGAAAGAATAAGCCTGCCTTTTCTGAACGGAAGGTACACCGGCCTGTTAAGAGTATGCGGTATTGAAAACTAAATTGTTGCGATGGACTTCCTGGACATCGGGGAAAAGAGTATGTTTTTTTATCTGTTGGTTCTCGTCCTGGCACTGACGGTTGTGCAGAACCTCACAGTGGGAAGCCTGTTTTTCCTGAAGCGCTCAGGAAGCCGGCTTGCCAATATATTCTATGGCCTTTTGCTGATCGCCTTCGGGCTAACGCTGCTTCACAACATCCTGGATTTTTCGGGCCTGTACGAGCACTTTCCCGGCCTCAAGTTTTTTCCACTGTATTATACCCTGGCCTTTCCCACGCTTTTATTCTACTATGTGAAGCTCACCCTTTACCCCGCTTATCGGTTGCGATGGACGGATGCCAAGCACTTTGTCCTTCCGGTGTTTCAATTTCTTTTCTTCCTGTCGATGTTTTTCATGCCGGTTTCCTTCAAAAGTGAGTGGGGGCGGCAGTTCTACAATCCTTTTTATGGCGCTTTCGAGCAATTCCTGTACCTGACGACCTTCATTGCTTATCTGTATTTTTCTCATCGTTACATCAGGGAGAAACGCCTGGCCATTCAACATCGCAAAAGCCGGGAATTAAAAAAGGTACTCTATCTGAGGACGCTGATCCGCGTGTTGTTCGTGCTCTTCGTCATTCACTTTGTATTTGTAGTCACGGATTTTATTTGCTTCGAATTTTTAAACATCAACCTCCGGTCAGTGAAGCCCTACGTAGCGCTGGGCATGTTGTCATTTGCCGCCCTGGCGATCTGGCTGGGCACCTACGGCTTTCAGGTGCTGGTCTGGGGAAGAAAAGTATTTGGAAAATGAGAATGGCCCTATTTCTGGTTTTACGGCCTGTACCGCCGGAATTAGTTTAATCTTCGTCTTTTTTCTTAAAGTCTCCGTTCTTCCAGGAGTCGAAGAATTTTTTCCAGGCTACCGGGTTGAAGATGTTCATTGGAGGTTGCTGGCCCACGAAGTAGTATTCCTTGGCCTGTTGGCGAAGATAATAATCGGCATGCTCGTTGCCGTCCACTCTCACTTCGTTGCGCATACGGCGCAGCGTCTCATTGGCGAGGTTCTTTGCGGCGTGTTGCTGCAATTCGGGGGTGACGTCCATGGCCAGAAATTCCAGCTTGAAGTGGTCGCGGCTCGGCCAGGGGAAAACAACGGTTTCCGGCAGGTTGATGGTATCCTGGGTCATCAGTTGTACGATGGAGTAGCGGTTGTCGTCCAGGTCTTCGGGAATGGTATATTCCACCGTCTTATAACCAATGGCGGAAAAGACGATCACATCTCCTTTTTCCACGACGATAGAGAAGAAGCCCTTCAGGTCGGAATAGGTGCCCCTGCCTTTATTTTTCACCAGAATGTTGGTATAGGGAACAGGGTAGAGCTGCTCGTCGGAGCCATCCAGAACCATGCCGGAGAACTGCACGAGCCGGCCGTCCTTATCCTCTTGCCCCAGTAAGGAGGCGGAGGTTCCCAAAAGCAATAAAAAAAAGAGTATAAAGCGAAAGTTCATAATCAATTAGGTTTAATACCTGTGTTTACGGCAGGCGCCATTTCTATAATAAGACCAACGGCATCGGGTAAAGGTTTGTCAGTATATCCTCAAAAGTAGGAATTTTTATACAATACCTCCCCTTATGCCGCTGCCCCGGCACCTCCATAAACAAAACGGCACACCTTTGCCTGAGGGGTATCGGCCAAGGTGGCTTAACAAAGGTTTAACAGCGTACGGCCTTCTTCCCGGCGCAGCGCGCAGGGCTATCCGGGCAGATCGGTTTCCGTGCTGCGGTCAGGCTTCTACGCCTAAGGCGAGTTTCAGCACTTCCTGCATGGTATATACGTAGTGAAATTCCAGGCCTTTGATGTAATCCGGGTTTATCTCCCTGATGTGCTTGCGGTTCTCCTCGCAAAGGATGATCTCCTTCATGCCGGCGCGCTTGGCGGCCAGTATTTTCTCTTTAATGCCACCGACCGGCAGAACTTTGCCGCGCAGGGTGATCTCTCCGGTCATGGCTACATAAGGCCTGACGGGCTGCTGCGTCAGAGCCGAACTCAGGGCAGAGAGCATGGTGATGCCTGCGGAGGGGCCGTCTTTGGGGATGGCGCCTTCCGGCACGTGCAGGTGGATGTCCTTTTCCTCAAAGTGTTTGGCGGGAATACCCAGGGATTCGCTGTGAGCCTTGATAAAGCTCAGGGCAGTGGAGGCCGATTCTTTCATGACATCTCCCAGGTTGCCCGTCAGGGTGAGTTTGCCTTTACCGCGGCTCAGGCTGCATTCCACGAAGAGAATGTCCCCGCCGGTCTGCGTCCAGGCCAGGCCTACGGCTACGCCCGGGACGCGGACTTCCTGGTAGAGGTCTTTGTTGAAACGGGGCGGGCCGAGCATCTCGGAAAGCATTTCACTTTTCACCGTGATGTCGTATTCTTCCTCCATGGCCACTTTCTTGGCCACACTGCGCATTACTCCGGCGATCTGCCGGTTTAGGGAACGAACGCCAGACTCACGGGTGTATTCTTCAATGATCTGCCGGATGACACGCTTACCCAGCTTTATATGCCGGGTACCCAGCCCGTGTTCTTTGCGCTGTTCGGGAATGAGGTGCCGCCTGGCGATCTCGATCTTCTCTTCGGTGGAATAACCGCTGATGTGAATGATCTCCATTCGGTCGAGCAAAGCGGGTTGTATGCTGCTCAGGCTGTTGGCGGTGGCCACGAAGAGCACCTTGGACAGGTCGTATTCCAGCTCCAGGTAATTGTCGTAGAAAGTGGAGTTCTGTTCGGGGTCCAGCACTTCGAGCAGGGCAGAAGAGGGGTCGCCCCGGAAGTCTTTGCCTACTTTGTCGATCTCGTCCAGAATAAAGACGGGATTGGAGGAGCCGGCGCGTTTGAGCGACTGTATGATGCGGCCGGGCATGGCGCCGATATAGGTTTTGCGGTGCCCCCGGATCTCCGATTCATCATGCAGGCCCCCCAGGGACATGCGGATGAACTTCCGCTTTAGCGCCCGGGCAATAGACCGGCCGAGGGATGTTTTACCGACTCCCGGAGGGCCGACCAGGCAGAGGATGGGGGCTTTCATGTCTCCTTTCAGCTTGAGCACTGCCAGGTGCTCGAGGATGCGCTCTTTGACCTTTTCCAGGCCGAAGTGGTCCTTGTCGAGTACCGCTTTTACCTTTTTGAGGTCAAAATTATCTTTGGTGAAGGTGTCCCAGGGCAGGTCGAGCAGCAGTTCCAGGTAGTTGAGCTGTATGGAATATTCAGCCACCTGAGGATTCATGCGCTTGAGGCGCTTGAGTTCCTTGTCGAAATGCTGGCTTACCTCTTCGGCCCATTTTTTCTTTTTGGCGCGGGCCTGAAGTTTCTTGACCTCTTCTTCCTGCGGGTTTTGGCCCAGTTCCTCCTGTATGGTCTTCAGCTGCTGATTGAGGAAATAGTCGCGTTGCTGTTTTTCTATATCTACCCGGACCTTGCTTTCGATCTGGTCTTTGAGCTCCAGCAGTTGCAGCTCGCTGTTCATCTGCTCGAGTATGGCATGTGCCATACGAGGCAAGGCATTGATCTCGAGTATGCGCTGTTTTATCGGGATCTTCGAGCTGAGGTTGGAGGCGATGAAATTGAGCAGGAAAGATTGGTTGTTGATATTATTAAGCATCGCATTGGCCTCCGAAGGAATATTGGGAGAAAGCTCTATGATCTGCTTTGCGCGGTCGAGTATAGAGGCGATCATGGCCTCGAACTCCAGTTCATTTTTAGGTGGGTCATATACCATTTCAGAGACCCGCCCCTCCATGTAGGGGTCGTCGCGTAGTAGTTCGGTGAGGGTAAACCGTTTGCGGCCCTGCAGGATGGCCGTGGTGGTGCCGTCGGGCATGCGCAGCAACTTGAGGATACGGGCGATGGTGCCCACCTCGTAGAGGTCATCGATATCAGGCTCCTCCACTTTGCTGTCTCGCTGAGACAGTACGGCAACTATGCGGTCTTTATTATAGGCTTTATTGATGGCGCGGATGGACTTATCGCGGCCGACCGTAATGGGGATGACGATTCCCGGAAAAAGGACAGTGTTTTTCAGTGCGAGAACGGGCAGGACTTCGGGATAGGCTTCCTCGGAATGTTCTTCATCCTCCTCATCGACGGAGAGTAAGGGCAGAAAATCTCCGTCATCATCAAATCGCTGGTGCGAGAATATTTCTTCAAACATAGTATAAATTTACAGCTTCTGCTGGATCAGAAAATTACCTATATATACCCTCAATGTCAAGTTGGCAGTGCCGGTTTTCTGAGGATATGGACAATCTATGCCAACTACCATGCCACTATTTTTAATTATTTGCTCAGTTGGTATTCAGCTTGTAAATGTAGACAAAAAGTCAGACATGAAATAAGCAATGAGCCACCGCAGGAGGGCTTGCGATGGCTCATTTTGAGGAAGAACAATAGGAGGCCTGCCGGTCAGGCTTCAGCCAGTTGTTCTTCTTCTGCTTCTATTGCGGGGGCTTCCTCCTTCTGTTCCAGCTCATCTTTTTCCACCCGGAGGTTACCGATGATAAACTCCTGGCGGGAGGGTGTGTTTTTACCCATATAGTAGGCCAGGATGTCATCAATATCGGTATCCTCATTGAGGATGACCGGCTCCAGGCGGATCCCTTCGCCTATAAAGTCCTGGAATTCATCCGGAGAGATCTCGCCGAGGCCCTTGAAACGGGTGATCTCGGGTTTTCCTCTAAGTTTTCGAATGGCCCGTTGCCTTTCTTCCTCGCTGTAGCAGTAAAAGGTTTGCTGCTTATCACGAACGCGGAACAGGGGCGTATCCAGGATGAACAGGTGCCCGTTGCGGACGAGGTCAGGAAAGAACTGCAGGAAAAAAGTGAGCAACAGCAGGCGGATGTGCATGCCGTCCACATCGGCATCTGTGGCGATAACTACCCGGTTGTAGCGCAGTTCGTCCAGGCCGTCCTCTATATTGAGGGCGTGCTGCAGGAGGTTGAACTCTTCGTTTTCATACACCACCTTTTTGGTCAGGCCATAGCAGTTGAGCGGTTTGCCCCGCAGGCTGAATACGGCCTGGGTTTGCACATCCCGCGCCTTGGTGATGGAGCCGCTGGCCGAATCCCCTTCGGTGATAAAGATCGTAGTCGCTTTGCGCAACTCTTCTTCCACCTTGCGGGCGCTGTTGGAGAAGTGCAGGCGGCAGTCCCGCAGCTTTTTGTTGTGCAGGTTGGCCTTTTTGGCACGCTGGTTGGCCAGCTTCTTGATGCCGGCGATTTCCTTGCGCTCGCGTTCTGATTGCTTGATGCGCTTTTCCAGGGCTTTGGCCACCTCCGGGTTTTTGTGCAGGTAGTTGTCCAGCTTTTCCCTGACGAAGTTGACCACGAAAGTGCGAACGGTCGGCCCGTCGGGGCCCATGTCTGCTGAGCCCAGCTTGGTCTTGGTCTGAGATTCAAATACCGGCTCTTCTACCCGGATGCTGATGGCGGCAATAATGGAAGCTAGTATGTCGCGCCGGTCGTAACTCTTATTGAAATGCTCCTGTGCGGCCTTTACGATGGCCTCTCTCAGGGCGTTGAGGTGGGTGCCGCCCTGAGTGGTGTTCTGGCCGTTGACGAAAGAGTGGTACTGCTCCCCATAATGATTGCCGTGGGAGAGGGCGATCTCCAGGTCATCGCCTTTCATATGAATGATGGGGTAACGCAGGTTCTCATTGCTCGTTTTGCGCTCCAGCAGGTCCAGCAGGCCATTTTTAGAAACCAGCGTCTTGCCGTTGATGTTGATCTTCAGGCCGGCATTGAGGTAGGCGTAGTTCCACAGCTGGTTTTCCATGTATTCGCTGCGGAAGCGGTATTTTTTGAAGATGTCGGTATCGGGTGTAAAGAGTACCATGGTGCCGTTGGGCTCATCCGATTTTTTGACCTTGTGGTCTTTGATCAGCTCACCGCGCTCAAACTCTGCGGTTTTGGCCTTGCCATCGCGGAAGGCCTGCACCTTGAAATATTCGGAGAGTGCGTTGACGGCCTTGGTGCCCACCCCGTTGAGGCCTACGGATTTCTTGAAGGCCTTGGAGTCATACTTACCGCCGGTATTGATCTTGGACACACAGTCCACCACCTTGCCCAGAGGGATGCCCCGGCCGTAGTCCCGCACGGCCACGGAGCCTTCCTCCACGGTGATGTCTATATTCTTTCCATGCCCCATCACGTACTCATCGATGGAGTTGTCGACCACTTCCTTGAGTAGTATGTAGATGCCGTCATCGGGCGCGGAACCGTCGCCCAGTTTGCCGATGTACATGCCCGGGCGCATGCGGATGTGCTCTTTCCAGTCTAGAGAGCGGATATTTTCTTCAGTGTACGTTACATTTGACATGAGCTGTGTTTATCCAGTTAGCGTTATTTCCCGCTGTAAGCAGGAGAATAAATGTCCGTTTTTTTTCAGCAAATCGCCATGAAATTTGTTATACCGGAAAAACCCGTATGGCTTTCGGTATTGCCAGGCGCTAAATTCTGACAAAAAGCGATAGCTGAGGTGAAAATTTCAACCTTTTTCGGAGAAATATACAAAAGTAAGCATTTTAAGCGGGGGAAACAACAAATTGTTTGAGTTTTTTTAAAACATAAAGTGTTGCCTTGAGCCGGACGAACCTGCACCGACATCCTGCCATTAAAAAGCTGCAAAGCGCCATGCGCCGGGAGTGGCGGCTGAAGCTGCTGGCTTCCTGCGCGCTGCTGGCCCTGGGGCTGATATTCTGTTCCCTGGCTTTCGAGGCCAATATCCTGCTCGCCATTTTTGGCCTGATACTTAGCGTGTTAGGCATTCGCTTTGTCTACCTGCTGTTGTTCAGCGGCCGCACTGAGAATGTTCGACTGATGCATCTGCTGGAAAATCAGCCCAGGCAGATCGTCTGGGTCTATTCGGTAGTCACGGAACGCCTGCCCTTCGGCCTGCAGTTCTCCAGTAACAGCACCCTGTATTTCAAGCTGATGGACCGCGATGAGATCACCGTCAGCCTGCCTGCCCGGGACCTCAAACCAGTGGCCCGGGCGCTCAACAAATTCCTGCCGCATGCCTCCTTTGGATATACCAAAGACCGCGAGCAGTGGTACATCGCCAGCCCGGCTATGTTGCTGCAGGATGAGCAAGGGTCGGGTAATTAACAATCATGTACCACTGGTGTGGATAACTTTTTTGACTAATAGTTCCAGATCTTTGTTTTTCCACTTATATTCACCATTTGATTATAGACTCCACTAAAACTCGCTTTCTGATGAGATTAGTCACTTTTTTTGCTGGTGCAGGCGGCTTGGATCTTGGGTTCTCAAATGCTGGATTCGATGTTGTT
>CAYVVK010000198.1:0-10119 GCA_964454855.1 uncultured Phaeodactylibacter sp.
CACCTGGCCGAGCAAGTCGTCAGGGTTGATGTCGTCATCATCGTCATCGTCGCAGTCGTCATCGTCATCGTCATCTCCGTCGTCGTTGTCGTCGTCGTCCCCATCGTCATCGTCATCGTCATCTCTGCAAACGAAAGCACCGTCTTCGTCGAAGTACAGTTCGATGTCATCGCCGAGGTGAATTTCGAAGTATTCGATATTGTTTATCAATTCCAGTTCGGCTTCAGAGATACCCAGGCTGGGGTAATTTTCATTGATGTAGTCGATTATGGACTGGGGCAATGCCCCGATGGAGATATCAATATCATCATCATCATCATCATCGATGTTACAGGGAGTGAAGTTGATGGGATCGCCGATGTCATCGTCCCCGGGGATGCAGCTGTCGAACAGCAATAGAGCAGATAGCAGGAAAAGAAAATTCAAGAACTTTTTCATAGCGTTAATTGATTTATGGACTGAAGAAATAATAATCCTTTGGGTATAGGCAGCGCAGGAGAGGGCTCCCACCTGGGGTAGCCTTCCGTCTGCGTTATGGATATTGGTGTCTTCTGCTTAGGGGTGAATAATTATTTTTTGTGAAAACCGTTGCCCGGCGCTCTGCCCAGCCAGAATGTACAGGCCGGGCGGGGCTTCCGGTGCCCGAATATGAAGCAGGCCTGTTTTTTTCCGCGCCACCACTATGGGAACCTGATTGCCCAGCTGGCTGAATAAAGCCAGCTTGCTGAGCTCTCGGTTCGAGCGCAGGAAAAAGGAACCCTTGCCGGGGTTTGGAAATACGGACAGTTGCAGAGGCTCATCCACAGTTGAGGTGGAGACCAGCCTGGGGTCTTTGGCCACTATGATCTCCGTGCTGTCCGGAACGAGAGGCCTCGCCCTGAGTTCGCTGTCGAACAACAGCACACTGTCAATTCTTATGCGTACCGTATCGATGGAAAGGCCTACGATAATATCTTCAATGATTATCGAAAAGGAGCCGATGGTTCCTGAGCCTTCGGAAACAGGCTGTTGATTGGTCCTTGTAATGGCCAGTTCGGCAGTTCCGGCATCTTCATTGGAAATGAATAATTCTTCGATCTCGCCGTTGCCGGCGGCTATCCAACTGTTTTCAGCGTCTTCATACTCCAGGCCGTCGTCTCCGGCTAGCAGTTCCGTGTCATAGCTAAGCTTGAAGGCAATGCCGTAGAAGTTTTCGATCGGCATATCGGCATCGCCGAGTATGAGGGCGACATTGACCATTGCGCCTTCCTGCACGATCGCTACATCGGGTTCGAGGAAAATCCGGGGCGCAGTACCCGGAGCAGCATTCGCATAGGTATCCGGCGTGACGGTGCCGTGGGTCAGGCCAAAATTATCTTCTACGGCTCCCCGGTCATTGTCACTTATTTCCCCATCCCCGTCAGCATCAGCGTAGGCATAGTTGAGCCCATTTGGGAAGCTCTGCGGCCAGAAAGCGGTAATGGGCTGTGCCTGCCAATCCGTATCTCCATCCGTTCGTTCCGGGCCCTCGCTGTTGTAAGCCAGTCCGAGATACAGCAGGTCGACTCCATTGACCACTCCATTATTGTTGACATCCCCCGGCCACATTTCCTGTGCTTTGGCCTGGGAAAAAAAGCCCAGGGCCAGGGTGATGATCAAGGAGAGCCGAAAAAATACCTTCATGCCGTTGTTCTTTTAATAGTACTCAACCGAATTCCTTACAAACATAGGGGATTACGGAGGTGAAAACAACTACAAATTTTCAATATTGTCAATACAACAAGTGGTGTGTACTTTCCAAAAAACGGAGAAAGTGCGCTAAAGCTCCCGGTTTACGGAATCAAATGAAATAAAACTACAATATGAAATAAAATTTTGTCAAAAAAATATCCTTATATTGGTGGTTTAAAATCAAAATTATTCCAGGCTTCATGCAGAAAAGTAAGCTTATGGAGGCGATTCGCGCGCTGGAAGAGGCCGAGCGCGCCTCTTTTCGCCGCTTTGCAGCTTCGCCCTATTTCAACGAAAATGAGGAACTGTTGCAGTTGCTGGACTACATTCTTTCCTTTGAGCCTGCCTTTGAGGAAGAAGGCTTGTCCAAAGAGGCCGCTTTCCGTTCGCTTTTTCCGGGGCAGCCCTATGAGGACAAGCGCATGCGCTACCTGATGAGCGGGCTGAATAAACTGCTGGAAGAATTTCTGGTGATAAACCGTTACCGGGAGCAGGAAAACCGGCGCCTGCTGGGCATGATGGAGATCAGCACGGAGCGGGGCCTGGAAAAGGCTTACCGGCAAAGCCAGCGGCAGTTGATACAGTTGCTGGAAGAAGCGCCTCACCGGGGTGAAGAATATTTTTTTGAGCAAATGCGCCGCGGAGAAATAGAGGAGCGCCATTTTCAGTTGCAACGCCTGCGGCAGTACGATGCAAGCATTGAGCATGCTTCTGATTACCTCGATCGGCATTACTTCCTTCAGAAGCTGAGGTACGCCTGCATCATGCTCGACCGGCAGGCCATACTGAAAGGGCATTACAGCCTGAATATCAGCCAGGAATGGATGACGCACCTGCAGGCTCAGAATTTTTTCAACGAGCCCATTATCTCTCTTTATTTCACCATCCTGCAGGCCTTGCTCGAAGAAGAAGAGGAAGCGTATTTTCAGGCCCTGAAAAAGAACCTGGCGGAAGCCGGGCCGGGTATTCCTCCCGACAATATGCAGGATATTTATCTGTTTGCCATCAATTACTGTGCCCGAAAGATCAGAAAGGGCAGGGACGACTATGGGCCGGAAGCCCTACGGCTGTACATGGCGGGCATCGAAAGCGGGGTGCTCATCAATGCCGGGCAGCTCTCTCCCTGGGCCTTTACCAATGTGGTGAAACTGGCCCTCCGCCTGAAGCGCTATTCCTGGATAGAACGGTTCATTCCTAAATATGCGCCGCTCCTGCCGGAGGCCTTTCGCGAGAATGCGCTGCATTACAACCTGGCGGAGCTGTATTATTATACGCAGCGCTTTAAGCAGGCTCAGGAACACCTGATACAGGTGGCTTATTCCGACCTCAATTATTATCTGGGAGCCAGAGTATTGCTGGCCAAGATCTACTTCGAAACCGATGCTACGGAACCCCTGCTTTCCCTGATCGCGGCTTTCACCATATTTCTGAAGCGCAATAAGCAGTTGTCCGGCGAGCTCAAAGAAACCTACCTCAATTTTTGTGAGCTGCTCTACCAGATCGTCCGGCGCAAGCCGGCGCGCATGAAGAAACTGGGCCGGCAGATCGCCGGGACGCCTTTGCTTACCGACCGCGCCTGGCTGCAGTCGGCCTACGAGCAGGCTGCCGTTCAGTCTTCTTCGGGCTCCTCCTGAGCGGCCTCTATGAGTTCATCCGGCAGGTTCTTGGAAGTGCGGGCGCCGAGTTCGCGGATGCGCTCTGCCCGGCCTACCAGCGTATCGCCGTACTTTTTGCTGTCCACCAGTTTGTTCATGGCATCGCGGTAGGCGCCCTGGGCCTGTTCCAGCCGCTGGCCGATCCCTTTCAGGTCTTCCACAAAATTGCAGAACTTGTCGTAGAGCATGCCGCTCTGCCGGGCGATCTCCAGTACGCTGCTCTTTTGTTTTTCCTGTTTCCAGATGTAGGATACGGTGCGCATGGTGGCCAGCAGGGTAGAGGAGGAAACGATGACGATGTTTTCATCCAGGGCGTCCAGGAACAGGCGGCTGTCCTGCTGGGCAGCCACGGCAAAGGCCGGTTCTATAGGGATAAACAGGAGGAGGTAATCGGGAGAGTGGACCTGGTAGAGCTGCTGGTAATTTTTGCTGCTCAGGTTGCGGACGTGCTGGCGGATGCTGTCGATGTGTGCTTTGAGATACTGTTGCCGCTCTTTTTCGCTTTCGGCCTGAAAAAACTGATCGTAGGCTTTTAAAGAGACCTTGGAGTCGATAATGAGGTTTTTGCCTTCCGGCAGGTTGATGACAAAATCGGGCCGTTTGAGGCGCCCCTGATTATCGGAAAAGCTCGGCTGAGCCTCGTAGTGTATGCCCTTCATCAATCCGGCCCTTTCCAGCAGCATTTCCAGCTGGATCTCCCCCCAGTCGCCCTGGGCCTTATTGTCGCCCTTGAGCGCACTGGCGAGGTTGTTGGCGTCGGTGCTGAGCTGCTGGTTGAGTACGCGCAGCTGTTCGATCTCCTTTTTGAGGCTTACCCGGTCTTTGGTTTCTTCCAGGAAACGTTTTTCAATGCCTTCTTCGAAGCTTTTTATCTTTTCCCGAAGCGGCAGGAGCAGGCCGTTGAGCTGCTCCTGGTTTTGCAGGGTGAATTTCCGGCTTTTCTCTTCCAGCAGGCGGTTGGCCAGGTTTTCAAACTCCAGGCGGAAGCGTTCCTGCAACTGGGCGAGTTCTTCTTTCTGCCGGGCCATCTGATCCTCCATATTGCGGATGATCTGCCCCTGTTCCGACAGGCGGTTGCTGAAAATGCGGATCTCTTCTTCCTTTTCGCGGATGTCGGCCTGTTGCATATCGGCCATTTCCTGAAGTTGAGCATACAGGGTCCGTGGGACGTATTTATCCTCCAGTTCCTGTTTTCCGATGGTGTTGTTCCGCGAGCGGAGCAGGCTGGCCAGCCAGCCGAGCAGGCCGCCGAGCAGCAGGCCGATGAGCAGGGTGAGGAGCGGAAGGAGCAGGGGTTCGGGCATAGGTATTGGAATGGGTGTAAGCAAATAGTTTAGGCTGTCGCCCGGAAAGTTACAACTTTCAGGGGAATGTGGCGCCCATTTGGAACCCGATTTGCGCCGGCCGGCCGTGATAATCGGGTTCCAAATGGGCCGGCCGGGCCTAATTGCGCAGGATGGGAGGGCGGAAAGTGGAGGTGTTAATGAGTTTGAAAGGGAGCTGATCGTCGATTTCCTGCCGGTTGACACCTGCGGCCACCGCCCGTCGGATCGTTTTATTGACCTGGGCGGTATCTCCGGCATTGCGGTAAGCCTTAATGATCTGTACGAAAGCATCGATATTGTCTGGGTCGCGCCGCAGGATGGCCTCGCCAGCCCTGACGGCTTCTTTGTAATCTCCCAGTTTTATACTCGAGCTAGCTTTCAGGTTCCAAGCCGCCAGGTTGTTGGGATTGGCGTTCAGCTCGGCTTCGGCAGCAGCCTGGCTTCGTTTTTCTTCCACTATCTTTCTCTCTACTTCTTCCAATTTTTGGATGAGATCGGTACTCGGAGCCGCTTTCATCTCCCGTACTTCCTGCAGGTCTGCGCGGGCTTTCTGCAGTTGCTCGGACTTAAGATAGGCGGTGCCGCGAGCCTCCAGAGCTACGGTATCATCAGGTTTTATTTCCAGGAAAACGGTGAGGTCTTCCGCCGCTTCCACATAATTTTCCTTTTTGAGGTTCAGTATGCCCCGGTTGTTTCGGGCGAGGGGATAATCGTGGGTCTCCAGCAAGCGGTCATAAGCCTCCCAGGCCTCCTCTTCCTGTCCCTCGGCCAGATACACATCCCCCAGCACCATGCCCTTTGCCAGGTTTGCGGTGGTATCGCCTGCTGGGGGCTGATAAGCTTCCAGCATTTCGATGGCCTTGTCCCGGTCGCCGGTTTCATAGGCGATGAGGCCGAAAAGCAGTTTTATGCTTTCGAAAATAGACTGTGTGATCGTAGAAGCGGTGGGAATGATCGAAGGAGTGCTTACGCTACTGATCTCAGAGCCTTCTCTCAGTTCCAGTTTGGAAACCTTGAGGAAAGAGTCGCGATCTACGAATTTATAATGGGTTTGAATGTTGAAGCTATCGGTAGCCGGTGGTTTTTCAACCAGGCCCCAGATGATAAGGTGCGCGCCGCATCTGTCGGCTGTGGATTCGGCATCCGAATCCGAGAAGAACTGGTCAGGGTCCACATCAGTCAATGTCTCGAAATCGCAGTCAATACCCAGGTCCTTTATAAAATTCTCGAGTTTGGTGGCAATGATGATATGAGGCCTGGGGGAATCTTCCCCCGCCAGGATCTGGAAACGCCGAAGCAGGATATTGAATTCAGATGTTGGCCGAAATGGAGTATCTATCGGGCAATCCGCTACCGGAACCTCTCCAGGCTCCTCTGGCTGGAAACGCCCCCAGAAATACCAGCCTCCCGCCAGCATAAACAGCAGGGCGATGGCTCCCGCTACCCAATACCACCGTTTCGGGCGCTTCCCTTCGAAGGTGCCGGCCTCCTCCGGCCCCAGCCTGCCGCTCTCCAGGCGATCCAGGATCGCCAGCAGCTGCTGGGTAGCGCGGCTGTAGCTCAGCTTGGTACTCTCCGAAGAGGCCAGGCCCAGCGACTCGTCCCGCTGGGCTTTGCGGAACTGCGACCTCACCTGCAACAGGTCGTTATGCAGGTGCCGGTATTGGGGATCCTCCCGGAGGAATTCCAGCAGGTGGTCCATCGCTTTTTCCACCTCGGCATTCCCGATGAGGTTCTTTACCTCCGATATGAGCTTGGCTTTTTCCATGAAACGGGCTTTCAGATATTACCTGTTAATATAGGATTTTTTATAGGAACGTTGCAACAGGCAATTTGGTGTCATTCGCCGCCACCTAATTCTACAGCCCTTTGCAAGGCCGCAACGGCGCCGGCTATAATGTCATCGCGCACCAGGTTTTTGCTGTAGGACGCCAGAGCCGCTTCGGTGGTGCCGCCGCGCGAGCAGACCTTGTCGATCCACTCCTCACAGGTGAAATCCGTTTTGCTGAACAGCTCGATGGCGCCCCGGAAGGTCTGGCTGACGAGCAGCTCGGCCTCCGAATAGGAGAAGCCCATATCGCGGGCGGCGTCCATGAGGGCCTTCATGAAAAACCAGACGTAGGCCGGGCCGCTGCCGCTGATGGCCGTAGCGGCGTCTATGGCCTCTTCTTTCTCCACGTAAATCGTTTTCCCCGTGGTATTGAGCAGGTTCTGCACCATGACCAGCTCGATGCGCGTCACTTCATCCGAGGAGGTGAAGGCCGTCATGCCCATGCCGATCTGCGCCGGCAGGTTGGGCATGGCCCGGATGACCTTGCTTATGCCCAGTGCCCGGCTGATGGCTCCGATCTTCACTCCCGCCATAATGGAAAGGAAAACCTGCTGGGGGTCCACCATCCCTTTCAGGCTGGAAAAGAGCGCCTGGGAATCCTGCGGTTTGACCGCAAAGATGACCAGATCGGCAGGGCGCAGGCAGTCTTCCGCCCGGCTGTAAATCGTGCCAATGTCTTTTTTCGCCAGTTCCTCGGCTTTCTGGGGGGATTTTTCGAGGATCATCATATCCTCCTTGTTGGTGATGTGAGACCGCAGAAAACTCTGAGCGTAAGTCATGCCCATATTGCCGCCTCCAATGATCAGTATCTTCATGGAACGATTGGTTTAGCTCCCAAAGCTAAGAAAATGTTCACCAGCATCTAAGATGCAGCGCAAGGAGGTGAACAAAAGCCCTGGGTTTTTGTCTGTAGGACGTTAATTTTATGTAAAATTCAGGCATCATCGATATTCGGTGTTTCAACTTTAATTGTATATACGTACATTTGCCCCGTGATGAAGATCGAACAGGAAATCCGACAGCGAAAATTCAAGAATGAATACCAGAAAGCACACATCAATTTGCTTTTCACGGCTTCCTGGCTGAGCCAGCATTCGGCGCGGATACTCAAGCCTTATGGAATTTCCTGGCAGCAGTTCAATTTGTTACGCATATTAAAAGGCATGCATCCCGAGCCGGCTACCGTCAAAGTGCTCACAGAAAGGATGATCGACAAGATGTCCAACGCTTCCCGCCTGGTGGAAAAACTGAAAAAAAAGGAACTGGTGGAGCGAAGGGTATGCCCGCAGGACCGCCGGAGGGTAGACATCAGGATTACAGAGCAGGGCCTCAAAAGCCTGGATGAAATTTCCAGGCGCATGGAAGAAGGCCTGCAAAAGCGCATGAGCAACATCAGCATAGAAGAGGCGGCAAAACTCAACGCCCTGCTCGATAAAATGCGTGATCAATAGAGACACTCTTATTAAGCCTTATGTTTCTGAAGAAAATTAAGTGTGTATACAATAAATGTTTAAACTTTATTTTCCTTTCGTTGTTTTAAGATTTGTCATCAATAAAAACATTTCAACCATGAAAAAAGCACCCTTTTTCGCCTTGTTACTGGCAGCCTTCTCTGTAGCGGCCATGAGTTTCACCAACCCGGGTACGGGAGCCGTTGTAAGTGAAACGGTAAATGTAGAAAAGAGCACCATTGTATGGAACGGTTATAAAGTGACCGGTTCTCACAACGGCAACATTCAGCTCAAGTCCGGCGAGCTGGATTTCCAGGATGGAAAGCTTGTAGGCGGCAACTTTGAGATCGACATGAACTCCATTACCTGTAACGACCTGCAGGGAGAGTGGAACCAGAAACTGGTGGGCCACCTGAAATCTGCTGATTTTTTCAATGTGGAGGAATATCCCACTGCCACTTTCAAGATCACGCAGGTGATATCTCGTGGCAAGCCGGGTGATTACAAGATCGTGGGTGACCTTACCATCAAGGGCATCACCAAAGAGATTAAATTCCTGACCCAGGTTAGCGATGAGGGCGGTGAGAAAGTTGCTGTTTCCAAGATCAAAGTAGACCGTTCGGAATTTAATGTCCGCTTCGGCTCCGGCAGCTTCTTTGACAACCTGGGAGACAAGACCATCTACGATGAGTTCGACCTGGAAGTGAAGCTGGCCACCACCAACTCCTAATCCATAGAGAGCATGTTATAAATGATTTAAGGGCAATTGCCGACTGCGGCAATTGCCCTTTCTCTGTCCGGGCTGAAGCGAGAATTCTTGCCCTTGGCCTATCTTTTCAGAGAATAGCCCACATTAAACCACAATCCCCGCTGATAAGCTTCGAAGCCCGGACTTGCCAGGAGGTTGGCCAGCCCGTGCTGATAAGACAGGCGCAGGCCGATGCGCGGGCCGGGCTGGTAGAGCAGGCCGCCGATGAGTGACAGGTTGGCCCTGTTCAGCGCCTGGCCGGGGGCTTTGTCTTCCGATTGGTAGATGGCCTCTCTTTCTGCCGTTACTCCGCCGGGTGAACTGTTCTCTCCGGATACGCTCCAGGAAGTGCTTTCCCGGGCGGCAAGGAGCAGGCTGGCTTCCAGGCCCGCTTCTACCGACAGCCGGGGAAAGAGCCGGAAGCCGGCCTGAAGAGGCAGGCCGATGTAGTGAGTGCTGGTAATTTCATTCGATGCCCACAGGTAGCTTGTCCTGGGGACAAACTCTCCCTGTTGTGGTATCTTAAAGGCGGAGTTTTGCAGGCTATGGACTTTTTCGCCATTCTCCATGGACTGCGAATAATGGCGGTAGAAGAGGCCGGCACGAAGGCGCCAGGGGCTGTTTCGGAAGTGGAGGGCGCCGCTCAGCCCCAGGCCAAAGCCTTCTGCCGGGGCCTGGCCGGCAGTAAAGATTCCTGCCTCGGCCGCGAAGCGGAACAGGGGAGGGAGGGTAGCCTCTGCCGCCGGCAGGCTTTCCTTCAGGGAGGTATTTTCCAATTCTCCCAAAAGTACAGATATGGTGGAAAGTTTCGCCATCTTTTCCCGGGGCGGGATGGCCTCCTCGTTGCCAGCGGCTCCTGGTACTTTAGCCTGGGTTTGTTCGCCGATCCTGTTTATTTCTGCTTTGGGTACATTTTTTTCTTTCTGCCCGGCGATGGCGGTGGCTGCGTCAGTATTATTGCCTGACAAAGGTGTTCTTTCTTTGCGGAGGAAAACAGCGGTGGAGGGCTTCTTTGCCTGCGGTTCAGCAGCGATGCCAGAGGTAGAAGGCCCTTCGGCAGAGCCCGCGCTTTCGATTTGCCCCTCCGGAGCCTTCGCCTGATCCTGTTGCGAAGAAGGGGTGTTCTTGGACACTTCCGCGATCCCGGCTGTTGCGGTAGGCTGGGTTTCCGGTTTGTGGGCTTCATGCCAGTAGCAGATGCCTCCGGCCAGGAAGAAAAGAAGGGCGAGGCCCAGCAACAGCCCCGGCCACCAGCCGGCGGCCCGGCGCTTGCCGGCCACGGGCATCTCCTTGTCCAGGAGCGCCTTCATATCCGCCCAGGCCTGGCTGACAAACTGTTCGTCAAATTCGTGCGGGTAATTATCCGGCATGGTTATAGTGTGTTCGAATTAACTGCTTA
>CAYVVK010000199.1:0-10105 GCA_964454855.1 uncultured Phaeodactylibacter sp.
GATGGCGGCCACGATGCCCATGCCGATGAACAGGCCGGCGATCTCATTGATGTACCACCCCCAGCTGCTGACGCCGATGACCAGCAGGATGATGGCGGCGGCCAGCGTGAGCAATACCGCAATGCGGGAGGTAGAGAACTCCAGCCCTTCCTTCTCTTCCAGGTGCGAGATGTCGCGTTTCTGGTCGAGCTCATAAACCGGGCTGGCCTCCTTGTTCTTCTCGATCTTATTGGCGTAGCGCATGATGTAAACCACACCGACCAGGGTGACGATGGCCCATACGATCAGGCGGTACCCCATGCCGCTGGCGGGCGGCAGCTCGGCGATGCCCTGGGCTACGCCGATGGTGAAAGGGTTGATGAACGCTCCGGCGAAACCCAGCCCGGCGCCCACAAAGGAAATGGCGATGCCGGTGATGCTGTCATAACCCAGCGCCAGGGCCAGCGGGATGGTGATGAGGACAAACACCAGTGTCTCCTCGCTCATGCCGAAAGTGGCGCCGGCCAGGGAGAAGAGGGTGATCACCAGTGGGATGATCCACCGCTTGTAGCCCGGCTTCTGTTCGCTCAGGCGAATGATGCTTTGCAGCCCGGCATCGATGGCGCCGGTGCTGGTGACGATCTTGAACGCACCGCCCACCAAAAATACGAAGGCAATGATCTGCGCGGCGGAAATGAAACCACGAATGGGGCCCTGCAGAAAATCCCACAGGTTCTGAGGCGCGGCTTCCACCTGAGCATATGAGCCAGGGACGATCACCTCCCTGCCGTTGACTTCGGTGCGTTCGAATTCGCCCGCCGGTACAACCCAGGTCAGGCCGATGAAGATCAGCATGATGAAAAGCAGGATGGCCAGGGTATCCGGGAATTTTTCGAATAGCTTCATTGTTGGATTTTTCGTATTTTACCGTAAAAGTAAAAATTAATTATGGCTACTGATGCCGATACCCATACTAAGACGCGAAGCGACCTTCACGACATCGCCGACTACGGCCCGCTGATATTGGATAAGCCGCTCTCCAAAGAAGAATTCATAGCGCTCTCGGCTCGTTTTCCCGAATTGCGGATGGAGCGTGAGAAGAGTGGAAAAATTACCATTATGTCTCCTGTCAAATTTGGTTCCGGAACCCGGGAATCCCGGGTCCACATCTACCTGGGCGCCTGGTGGCTGAAAGCACAGCTCGGGGAAGTGTTCAGCGCTTCCACCGGCATAGAACTGCCCGACGGCGCCATCAAAAGCCCGGACTGCGGGTGGATCAGCCCGGAAAGGCTGGCCCAGGTATCGGATAAGGAAGAATTTCTGAGCGTTATGCCGGATTTTGTGGCGGAAGTCCGCTCCCAAACCGACAGCCTGGAGAAGCTGAAAACCAAGATGGAGGAGGCCTGGATGAAAAACGGCGTACGCCTGGGCTGGCTGATCGACCCCTATGAGGAAAAGGCCTATGTCTACCGCGCCGGCCAGGAAGTGGAGGTGGTGGAAGGCTTTGCTGGCAAAACGCTCAGCGGGGAAGAGGTAATGCCGGGCATGGAACTCCCGCTGGAGGAGCTGCGGATAGCTACTGCTTAATCAATTTCTTGGCCACTACCTGCTCTCCGATATACAACTGCATGGTGTACAAGCCCGCCGGCCATTCCGCTACCCAAAGGCGGCGCACTTCTCCCTCCTGCTGCCACACCATCTTACCGCTAACATTTCTAATTTCAAGGCCATACATCTGCGCATCGGCCGGCCATTGCAGGAATATCTCGTTGCCGACAGGGTTGGGAAAGATATAAACCTCTGTTACAGCAATCGTTTCTGAGGTGGCATTCAGCAGCTCCGCGCAATCGGAGCTGGTGTCGGGAATGCGGAACAGCTCTCCTTCTTTCACATACCAGTTTTGCCACTCGCCGCCTTCGCCGCTCTGCCAGTCGTTGAGATCGAAAGAGAAAGCCCCGTCCGGGCGGGCGGGTACTTTGTACACCTTAACGGCGCTCTGTCCGCGGTTCCAGGTGAGCGGCTGGCCGGCCTGCATCACTTCCGGCAGGAAATCCTCCTGGCAGTTGGCCTGCAGGAAGAAAACGAAATCCTCGTCGTATTCGGGATAATCACCGAAGGCGCGGGCGATGCCTGTCTCGTCGATGGCCACGGCGGTGTATTCATTGCAGGCAATGCCGAAGGAGCGCAGGTCATATTCCTGTGCAATGCGCGCCATCATGCCCACATGCCGTCCCGGGCGCTCCCGCTGCTCGTAGTGGGTGTCGGTGACGGTGTTCTGCATATAAGGCACCTGCAGGAAATCGTCCCTGCCCAGTATCTCATAATCGGGATGGAAGGGGTTGTTCAGCGCTTCATCCGCCGTGAGCGAGCCGCCGGAAGGCGTGTAGTAACACTGGCTCAGGATGGCCATGCCCGCCGAGGTGCCGCCCACCGTCACCTGTTTTTCGTTGATGAGGTAGTTGATGGCCTCTCCAATGGCATTGTCCTTCCAGTACCGGTAATAGTCGTACTGGTCGCCGCCGGCAATGAACAGGCATTCCGCATTTCGTATCTGGCGGATGACGTATTCATCGGAGGCAGCATCGGCATTATCAAAGCGGATGGTCTCCACGGAGTTCACCATTACTTCCAGCTCGGAGAAAAAATAGTCATTGTACCCATCGGAGCCGCTGGCGCGGATGATGACCACATCTCCGCCGGCCGCGCGGCTGAGCATCCACTGCATGGCGGGGTCGTTGTCGCCGCCGCCCCCGGCAAGCAGAATGCCGGGCAGTGCGCCTTCCGCTTGCACGTCTGTGGTGTCGCCGGTGAACCAGCTGGTGTAGCCGGATTGGGCGGTAGACTGGGTGAGTAGGGCGAGGAGGAAGATTAGGGTGGAGGGGAAACGTAGTGGCATGTCGGAGGAGGTGTTTTGGTGTAAAGGTGTAATGGTTTTGCGGTTTATTGCGGGATGCTCACCCCCTTTAGGGGGCCGGGGGGTGCGGGTTGGTTTCGGTGTAACGGTGTAACGGTATTACGGTGTTGAGGACGTTCCAACGTTCCAACGTTCTGACGTTCCAACGTTCCAACGTTCTGACGTTCCAACGTTCCAACGTTCTGACGTTCCAACGTTCTGACGTTCCAACGTTCCAACGTTCCGACGTTCCAACGTTCCGACCCCCAAAAAGGACAGCCCTCCCCGGAGGAAGGGACTGTCCATAGGGGGGAATCTTCTATCTTTAGCGGACCATCAGTTTGGTGGTGCCGATCTTATCTGCGGTGCGGATGCTGACGATGTAGGCGCCGGCGCTCAGGGTTGCGGTATTGATGTTCAGTTGGTGGTTGCCGGCGGGCAGTTTACCCTGGGGGAGCAGCAGGAGGGTACGGCCCATCATGTCCTGTACGAGCAGTTCCACCTCAGCGCCTTCTTCTAGCCGGTAGTCCAGGCGAGCTTCATTCTGGCCGGCCGGGTTGGGCGAAAGCGTCATTTTGAAGGCCTCATTGTCTACCTCTGGGGCAGCTGAGGTAACTACGTTGGTAATGGTAATGTCGTCGACCAGCAGGGCATCACCGGAAGGGGTGATGTTGCGGAAAGCGATGTGCACGGCCTGGCCGGCGTAGGCGGATAGATCGAGTTGCCGCATCTGCGGTTCTTCATATTCTTCGGGCGCTACTTCCAGAAGGATCTCTCCATTACTGGCGAAGTCATCAAAGGTAGGCTCTCCGGTATTGATGAGCACCTGATAGCTGTCTGGAAAATTACCGGAAGAGGTGGTCGACTGGGCCGTCCAGCTCAGCATGGGCGCATCGCCCAGTTGCAGCTTAGGCAGGATCATCCAGTCGTCGGCAGGGCCGGCGTCATCGACGTACCAGGAGAGGCTGAGGGCGGCATTGCTTTCCAGCAGGTTGCTATAGATGACGATCCATGCGGAATCGGCAAAGGATGCATCCTCCTCATTGGCGGGCGGCAGCATGTCCTGGTTGATCAGGGTAAAACCTTCCGGCATCTGGCCATCTTCAAAATCGTAAACGATGGTTTCCTGGGCGTGCACCGCTGCCAGGGAAAACAGGCATAACAGGGTGAGTTGTATTGCTTTTTTCATAATACCAAATGGATTAAATTATTTGAAATTAGTGGGCAGACAGATGAGCAGGCAGGAAACACCGGCTATCTGATAAGGTCAGTAAGAGATAAAAAAGAAAGAGAAAGGTTGCCTAGCAGTCAAAAATAGGCTGAAGGCCCATCAAGCCGAGTTGCTTGTGGGAGAGTATCCGGGGGCGGATGATATTTCGAAATGGAATTGGCTGCATATCAAATGCAAGTTTACGAAAAAAAAAGGATAGGCGATAGAGGGGTGTCGCTTTTTTTGCCTTCTTTGCCGGAAATTATCTTTCAAAAACAGGAAAATTCAAGGCTCTATTTGGTGGTTTAGGGATAAGTCCATACTTTTAAACTCCAAAGTAAACCGGCCTCATGCTCATCGCAAATTCCATATTGCCTTCCAAAGACACGGTGCTCCTCCAGGAGACCCCCAGCCTGAGCGGTTTACAACCCATCTTCGACTGCTAGTATTCCCCAATAGTCTCGCTGCTCTAAAGGCTTCCTCCGCTATGGCCATGAGCCTGCTGAGGACATCTTTCTCTCTCTGGCGCCTTTTCCCGCAGTATGCTTACTCTTCTACAATCCAGATCAAGATCACCTTCAAAATACATCAGAGCATGAAGCATTTATATGTGATGTTGTTAAGCCTGGCCGCCAGCACCGCGCTGCTCGGCCAGCAGACGATAAGAGGCGCCATAACGGATGCCGAGACCGGCGAGCCGCTCATCGGCGCCAACATTCTCGTGGTGGGTACCTCCACCGGAACGATCACCGATTTTAATGGCGAGTACGAACTGCAGGTACCCGCCGATGCCGGCCGGCTGGAATTTTCTTATGCCGGCTACAGCTCCAAAACGGTAGACATCGATGGCCGCACGGAGATCGACGTGCAGCTGGTGCCGGGCCAGGTGTTGGACGAGGTGGTGGTCATCGGTTATGGCACTCAGAAAAAGAAAGACGTTTCCGGCTCCATACAATCGCTGGGCCAGGAGGATATTGAAGATATTCCCGTGTCCAGCTTCGAGGGCGCCTTGCAGGGCAAGGCTACGGGCGTCAACATTACTAACCCCTCCGGAACGCCGGGCGGCGCGATCAACGTCAACATTCGCGGCGTATCTTCCATCAGCGCCAGTAGCCAGCCCTTATTTATCATCGACGGCATTCCGGTGGTTTCCCGCAACAACTCCGCCCTTAACCAGAACATTCAGCCCGTCAACCCCATTGCGGACATCAACCCCAACGACATCGAGAACATCACCATCCTGAAGGATGCTTCGGCCGCCGCCATCTACGGCTCGCGGGGTGCCAATGGCGTCATCCTGATCACCACCAAGCGCGGCAGCCAGGATAAGGCCAAGATCAATGTCGGCTACTATAAAGGGTTTTCTGATATTACCAACGCGCCGGAAATGATGGACACCCGCCAGTTCGTGCGCTTCCTCAATGTAGCTGCGGAGAACGACGGCCTGGGGCCCGATTACTGGAACGACGATTTCGGCTTTGACCCCGACGGCCCCAACGCCGATGTGCGGAGCACCAACATCTACGACGAGATCTTCCGCACCGGCCAGATCGATAATGTGGACTTCAGCGTACAGGGCGGCAACGATCAAACACAGTTCTACCTCAGCGGCAACTTCTTCGATCAGTCCGGTATTCAGATCGGGCAGAACTTCCGGCGCCTCAGCGGGCGCCTCAACCTGGACCACCGCATCAGTGAAAAGATCAAAGTGGGCTCCAATATCTCCATCAGCCGCTCGAACCACGACCGGACCATCAACGAGAACGACGAATTTGGCGTGGTCGTCAATGCCCAGGCCTGGGACCCCTCGGCGCCCATCTTCGAGGAGGACGGCAGCTATGCCAACCCCTTCGGCTACAATACCTGGTGGCCGCTGGACAACCCGGTGCTCATCGCCAATGAATACGAGAACAATTCCGCTTCCACCCGTACCCTGGGCTCTTTGTTCGGGCAGTATGAGATTCTCCCGGGCCTTAGCTTTCAGTCTACCTGGTCGGTAGATATGAATACTCTGAACGAAGAGTCCTATACACCAACCTTCAGCAATAAGACCAGCATCGGCCAGGGGATCTTCGCGACCTGGGAGGAAACCTCCTGGCAGACGGAGAACACCTTGAACTTCTCCCGCATTTTCCGCAGCCACAGCCTGAACGTGATCGGCGGGTATACCGCGCAGGAGATCAACATCACTTTCTCCGATATCCAGGGCTCCGGTTTTTCCACCAATGAAACGCCCAGTATTTCTGCGGCAGCCACCATTGAGTCGGCCCTGTCGGCCAAGCGGCGCTCCAGCCTGCAGTCCTTCTTTGGGCGGGTCAACTACGGCTTCAAAGACCGCTACCTGCTCACCGCCACCCTGCGCGCCGACGGTTCCTCTCGCTTCGGCATCAACAACCGCTACGGGTATTTCCCTTCGGGCTCTGTGGCCTGGCGGGTTGCTCAGGAAGGCTTTATGCAGGATCAGTCGCTCTTTAGTGAGTTGAAGCTGCGGGCCAGCTACGGCATTACCGGCAACCAGGAGATCTCCGGCAGTTGGGTGGGCACCTGGGGCCTGGATGCACCTTACAACGGCCAGAGCGGCATCGGCCCCGCCCAACTGGAAAACCCGGACCTGAGCTGGGAAAAAACGGCTCAGCTGAACCTCGGCATCGATATCGGGCTGTTTGAAGACAGGCTTAGCCTGACCGCCGATTACTACGTCAAGAATACCACCGACCTGCTGCTGCAGGCCGATGTGTCGGGCCTGACGGGCTTTACTTCTGTATTCCAGAACGTGGGCGAGATCGAGAACCGAGGCATAGAACTGGCCCTGCGGGCCGTCAATTTCCAGGGCCCGGCTTTCCGCTGGAACACCAGCTTCAACCTGGCGTTGGTGGAGAATGAGATCGTGGAGCTGTTCAACGACGGCGAACTCCTGGGGCGCAACCACATCCTCAAGGAAGGCGAATCGCTCAGTACCTTGTACCTGATCGATTTCCAGGGCGTGGACCCCGAAACAGGCGACGCCATGTTCGAAGACCTGAACGAGGATGGCGTCATCGACTTTGACGACCGCAAGATCGTGGGCAGCGCCATGCCCACTTACTTTGGCGGCATGACCAATGAATTCTCTTACAAGGGCTTCAACCTCTCCGCCTTCATTCAGTTCTCAGGCGGAAACAAGATCTTCAACCAGAGCCGCCACGCTTTTGAGAACTACGGCCTGCTGCGCTCCGGCCTGGCCTACGGCAACAATACCACATACGTGCTGGACAATTACTGGCGGGAGCCCGGCCAGCAGACTGATGTGCCGCGCCCGTCTCACGAACCCGGCCAGATACAGCGCTTCAGCACCCAGTTCCTGGAAGATGGGGACTTCCTGCGCCTCAAGAACCTGCGCTTCGGGTATACCTTCTCGGGCGCTGCCCTGGAACGCATCCGCTTCAACTCGCTGAATGTGTTCGTATCTGCCCAGAACCTGTTCACCATCACCGACTACCGCGGCTTTGACCCGGAAGTGTCTACCAATACCTCTTCTCAGGGCGACCTGAATGCGCTGCAGGGAGAGGACTTTGGTACGCTGGGGCAGGCCCGTACGGTCACTATCGGGGTAAATGTTGGTTTGTGATGGGTAGATTTCAGATGCCAGACGTCAGATTACTGGCAGGTTTTAAAAATGCTTGATGGGTTTTATCTAAAAAAATAAAGACAATGCGACCATTCAAATATATCCCGATCTTCTTTCTCACCCTCTTCCTGAGCGCCTGTGAAGGTTTCCTGGACGTGGAGCTGGACGATGAGATCATCACTTCCGAGGCCATCGTCAACCGCGAAACGGCGGAGGCGGCCACCATCGGGCTGTACAACAGCCTGCAAAGTTTTAGCCTGTATGGCGGCGATTTCGTGCTGCTGGCCGACCTGCTGAGCGGCAACGGCATTGCCACCGGCTTCCGGCAGCGGTATGAAGACCTGGCCAGCGCCCGGGTGCCTACCACCAATCCCTACATCGAGGATGCCTGGGTAGGCTATTACAACATCATCAATTCCGCCAACAACGTTTTGAACAGCATCGAGAACATCGACGGCATCAGCGAGGAGGCCCGCAGCCGTATTCAGGGGACGGCCTTTTACTTCCGCGCGCTGTCGCTGTTCGACCTGCTGCGGCAGTTCGGCGAGTTCTTCGATACCGGCTCCGCCTTTGGCGTACCGGTATTTACGGAGGTACTCGACCGCAGCACGGCACTCGATGTAGCCCGGCCTGGCGTGGCGGACACCTACAGCCAGGTCATCGCCGACCTCACGGCTGCGGAGAAGGCCCTTCCGGACGACGGGGATCGTTTCTTCGTCACCCAAGCTGCGGCTCAGGCGCTGCTGGCGCGGGTTTACCTGTACCAGAAAGACTACGCCAATGCCCGGGCCTACGCCAGCCTGCTGATCGACAATCCCGAATATGAGCTCAACGGCAATTATGCCGACAATTTTGATACGGAAGGTTCTCAGGAATCCATCTTCGAAATAGAGTTTACCACCCAGGACGGCAACGACCTTTCCCGCCTGCTTATGCTGGCCTCCGGTAATGAGGTTTCCGCTTCCGGGGAGCTCTGGGATTTCTTCGAAGAGGGGGATGCCCGCCAGGAGCAGTTCCTGCGCCGCTTCGGGGTGGTGCGCTGCATTAAGTACGGCGGCCTGGCCACCGACATCTTTACCAATGTGCTGGTCTCCCGCCTGGCGGAGATGTACCTCATCCGCTCGGAAGCCATCGCCAATACCGATGGGGTGGCGGCTGCCCTGCCCGACCTGAACACCGTGCGCAGCCGTTCTCTGCCGGATTCGCCGGTGGAAGCATCCAGCCTGGAGGAGTACAACGAGGCCCTGCTGCGGGAAAGAAGGGCGGAGCTGGCTTTCGAAGGCCACTACTGGTTCGACCTGGTGCGCCTGGGCAAGGCCCTGGAAGCCAGAGATATAGAGGACGAATATCGCCGGATACTGCCCATTCCGAACCGGGAGGTGCAGACTTCCAATGGAGTTATTGTGCAGAACCCGGGATATTAGAAGATCGAAAAAGCCCAAATAATAGATGCCGAATTACAGTTTAGCCATCCACGGGGGGGCGGGTACCATCCTGCGCTCCGAAATGAAACCTGAGAAAGAAAAAGCTCATCGACAAGCTCTGCAAGACGCCCTGCAGGCCGGGGAAGAGATCCTCAAGGGGGGCGGCAGTGCACTGGATGCAGTAGAAGCGGCCGTCATGGCCATGGAAGATTGCGAATATTTCAATGCCGGCAGAGGCGCCGTATTCACCCACGAGGGGCGCAATGAGATGGATGCCTCTATCATGTGTGGAAAAACGCTGGAAGCCGGCGCAGTGGCCATGGTGGAGGGCGTGAAAAACCCTATTGTGCTGGCCCGGCGGGTGCTCAGCGCTTCAGAACACGTTTTTCTATGCGGGCCCGGCGCCCGGCAATTCGCCCGCGAGCAGGAGCTGGAAGAAGCCGGCCCGGACTACTTTTTTTCGGGATTTCGCTATCAACAACTGCAGGAAGCCAAAAAGCAGGGGCGCACACAGCTCGACCACAGCAATAAGTACGGCACCGTGGGAGCCGTTGCCAGAGACGGCAAAAGCAATCTCGCCGCCGCCACCTCCACCGGAGGGTTAACCAATAAAAAGTACGGCAGGGTAGGAGACAGTCCGCTAATTGGTGCGGGCACCTATGCCAATAACATCAGCTGCGCCGTATCCTGCACCGGATTCGGCGAGTACTTCATCCGCGGCGTGGTGGCCTATGATGTCTCCTGCCTGATGGAATACCGCGGCATGAGCCTGCAGGAGGCCTGCGATTTCGTGATCCACCACAAACAACTGGCCCTGGGCGGAGACGGTGGCCTGATCGCCGTAGACACCAAAGGAAACCTGGCCCTTCCCTTTAATTCAGAGGGCATGTACCGAGGGTGGTTGAAGGGGGGGGAGGAGCCGGTGGTGGCGATCCTGAAGCACCTGAACCCGTGCGGGGTGGGTCGCGACGAGAACCAGCGTGAGGCGTGGA
>CAYVVK010000200.1:0-10084 GCA_964454855.1 uncultured Phaeodactylibacter sp.
TTTTTATCCCATCTCTTCTTTATCGCCTTTCTTTAAAAGCGAGTGCAAAGGTAAGGGCCATTATTGTAATAAACAAGCCCTAATAAAATTTTGCGACAAATATTTTCCGAGGCTGAAATCAAAATATTTGTTGGATGGTTCCTGGTTCCGATGATGCCCCTCTTTTGGAGAGCACCGACGACATTTATTCTGCCGGAGAGCAGAATAACGGAGAAATAATTTTTTGTGTTTTTTTTTCAACCGAGTGAGACGATGCTTCGTTTCTCAAGCCGCAAATAAAGGAACACGTACCTTGGCGAAAAAGTTTCCTAAGGTGATTTTTTTTGGAGAACTTCACGATACCACTATACCGTAATGCATACTGTTGGGAGAGGATTTTTTTGTGCCGCTCCCTTTATTTCCTGAACCGCTCGAACAGCGTTACCACGCCAAAAAGAAGGAGAAACCCGTATACTGAATCATCAAGCGGGACGGAGGTAATGCGTATCCCCAGATATTCTTCCGGGTTGTAGATGACGATGGGCTCCTTTGTGTATCCCCCGGTTAGCACCCCATTGACAATAAGAAAGGGGAGCAGGCTTATCAGATAGGCCAGAAACGGCTGCGGTAGCCTGCATCTATAAAGAAATAGTGAAAAAGCTGGAAAGAACCTGCCAGTAAAAAGGTAGTGGTGGTATATAAATGCCCCCAGAAGAGCAGCCCTACGGCCAGGAAAATCACTGCCAGGGCTAAAGTGAGCGGTTGCTCGGCCCTTGCCAGAAAGTCTTTCTTAATATAAAAGTTCAGGCACTCATATATAAATACACAGGCGAAAGGCACGGTGAAGAAGAAGAGCCACTCCTCAACAGGCAGCTTTAGAAAAGACAGGCCCGTCAGGTAGTCATCATTGAAGCCCCATACCCCCTGTACAGTAAAGAATACATCCCAGGCAATAAAGATACCTCCCATGATCAAAATGGCGGGTAAGAGGCTTTTCCACTTCTTGTAGTAGTGAACATTCCGGTCGAAACTCAGCGCAAATACAGGAAGGAAGGTGAAGATGTGCAGATAGAAATAAGCCCAGTTTGTCTCCAGCCAGGACAGGAGGCTAACCTTGGGCACCTCTATTAATAAGTTATTGGCCTTGACGTCATCGAAGATCCATTGATAGGCAACAAGAAGGACGGGCAGCAGTACCAGCCCCCATCGGAGGGTACTCAATTTAGTTTTTTTCGCATCGGGGGTGGCGGCAGTTACCATACATAATAGGAGTCAGAGCATGTTAAGGCTGTTGCGCAGAGCGGAGCTGAACAGCAGCAGGACCTTTTTCCGGTTCGGCACGCGTATACGCTCCGCCGTAACCCGGGTGGCCGGCGCACTTCTGATCTTCTGAAACAGGTTGGTGTAATAGATGTAGGCCAGGTATACGCCAAAGCGGGCGCCTTTCGGCAACTGAACGATGCCTTTATAGGCATCGTCAAAATCCTTCTTTATATCTGCCTCTATCTCTATTTTATCCTGGTTGTTGAAGCGAGTGAAGTCTACTCCGGGAAAATAAACCCTGCCCCGTTCATCGAAGTCGCTCTTCATATCGCGCAGGAAATTGATCTTCTGGAAAGCGGCCCCCAGGCTGCAGGCCGGTGCTTTCAGGCGCTGATAGAGCGCATCGTCACCTTCGCAGAAAACACGCAGGCACATCAGGCCCACCACTTCTGCTGAACCATATATATATTGCTTATAGAGGCTGTCCTCATAGCGGTCGTGATAAAGGTCCATTTCCATGCTGTCCAGAAAGGCGTCGATCAGTTCCTGTTCTATATTATAACGGCGTACCGTCTCCTGGAAAGTATGCAGCACAGGATTGAGGCTGATGCGTTCCTCTATCGCCCGGTAGGTTTCTTCCCGGAAGCGTTGCAGGAGCTGGCCCTTGGGATAATCGTGAAAAGTATCCACGATCTCGTCAGCGAAACGAACGAATCCGTAGACGGCATAGATCGGAGCGCGGAAGCGCCGGCTGAATACTCGGATGCCCATGGAGAATGAAGTGCTGTATCGGTTGGTAATCAACTTACTACACTCTCCGCAAACCTTGTTATACAAATCCATCATAGGGTCAACGCTTTATTTATTTTAAACCAACTTAAGGTTTTTGCGCCTTGGCTATTTCCTCTGCCACAACTTGCCCGGAAATCAGTGAGGGAGGCACTCCAGGGCCAGGAGTGGTGAGTTGCCCGGTATAATAGAGATTACTCACTTTTGTACTTTTCAGCTTTGGCTTGAGAAATGCTGTTTGCCAAAGGGTATTGGCCAGCCCGTAAGCATTTCCTTTGTAGGCATGATAGTCCTTTTCAAAGTCGCGATGGGCAAAAGACCGCTTGTATAAAATATGCTTACGAATTTCCTGGCCGGTCAGATCTTCGAGCCTGTCCATGACGATGTTAAAATATTTCTCTCTCAATGAATTGTCATCCTCCAGGCCAGGAGCAAGGGGAATAAGCACGAACAGGTTTTCACAACCTTCCGGAGCCACGGAAGAGTCAGTCACAGAAGGGGCGCACACGTAGAACAGCGGGTCGGAAGGCCACTGCGGGTCGTCGTAGATCTCTACGGCATGCTGCTTGAAATCGGCATCAAAGAAGAGGTTGTGATGATGAAGTTTCGCCAGCTTTTTATCCACTCCTAAATAAAACAACAGGGAAGAGGGCGCCATAGTGCGCTTATTCCAGTATTTTTCCGAATACATACGGTTCTCCGGGTTGAGCAGGCGTTGTTCCACATGGTGGTAATCGGCGCCGCCCACAATGATGTCGGCTTCGTATTCGGCATCCTGGGTTTGAACTTTAGTAGCATGTCCATTGGGCACATAGATGTGCTTCACTTCCTGGCTGAGCCGTATGTCTACACCCAATTCTTTTGCAAGGCTCACCATGCCTTCGATGATCTTATGCATGCCACCTTTCGGATACCAGGTGCCCAGCGCCATGTCGGCATAGTTCATCATGCTATACAGGGCAGGCGTATTTTCGGGTGTAGCGCCGAGGAAGAGGACAGGAAACTCCAGCAACTGGATGAGTTGCTCATTCTTAAATAACTTCCGCACATAGGAGGACATGGAGGTGAACATTTGCAGGCGGAAGAGGCTGGCCAGGATGCGCAGGTCGGCAAATTCAAAGATGGAATGCCCGGGCTTGTGCACGAATTCCCGCATCCCCACCTCATACTTATACTGGGCCTCTTTCAGAAATTGCTCCAGTTTTTCCGCACTGCCCGGCTCATAGCGCTCGAACAGAGCCTTGAGTTCCTCCATATTGGCGGGAACCTCCATGACATCACCTTTGCCAAAGAATACACTGTAGGAGGGGTCGAGCCGCACGAGCTCGTAATAATCGGAAGGTTTTTTGCCAAAAAGGCTAAAGTACTGTTCAAATACATCGGGCATCCAATACCAACTGGGGCCCATATCGAACATAAAGCCCTCGGCTTCGAACTTGCGGGCCCGTCCACCGGGAATGTCATTCTTCTCCAGGATGGTTACCTGATACCCTTTCTTTGCCAGGCAGGAAGCAGCGGCCAGTCCTGCGAATCCGGCCCCAATGACGACAATTTTCTTTACCAAGGCTGTTGAACATTTAGATTTAAAAACACTGGTGAATCAACAGCAAGCCCGAAAATTTGTTTAAGGAATTTATTCAATAATGGCCCGGATACTTCAACAAGATCATTCCCGTGGCCAATTCATATAGCCTCCCTCCAGGTCGTAAATGGCTTTAAACCCAAGGGCTCCCATTCTGGCGGCCGCCTTGCTGCTACGGTTGCCGGAGCGGCAGTAAATGTATACCGGCTGTTCTTTATCCAGCTTTTGTTCCAGTTGCTGCTCGAAATCCTTATCGAAGAAGTTGATGTTCTCTGCTCCCTGGATGTAGCCCTGGGCATATTCTTTTGGGGTGCGTACATCAACAAGCTGAAGGTTGGTGTTTTTTTTCAGCCTGGCCTTGTACTCACGCGTGGGCAGCACCTCATTGACGGTTTGTTCTTTCACCGCCTCTTCACCGCCCTGATTCTGGCTGGCCTGCTGGCCGGTAGCCTGCTGGCAGGAGAATAGCCCTATTCCGAGTAGAAAGATAATGATCGATTGTACTTTCATTTGTCCGATTTTTTACCCACAAAGATAACAGAAACCGGAGGCAAGAGTTGTGAGGGAGGCCACAGAAGGCGGCGCCTGTCCTTTTTCCCCTACAATGCCGGAAAATTCAACCGTTCTGTTTACCGCCAATCAGGTTTTGCAGGAATAATCCCCAAAAGTATTTTTCTGCTTTTTCTTTTTCTGTTTTACGAAAACAGGTATAATCCCGATTAAACTATGAAGAGCATCATCTGTTTCTCAATCGTACCTTAATTTATACCCCGGCAATTTGCCGGAATGCCATTATCTTTGCATCTGTGAACAATAACCTTGACCAGCTGCTGCAGCTGTACCGTGAGGAGGAGCGCACCCAGCGCATCGTGAAAAGCCTGAATTCGGAAACACCCGCCCGGTTACAACTTACCGGAATGGCCGGCGCACAGGAATCCTTTGTCCTGGCCGGAACCTACCTGGCCAACCCACGGAGCCACCTGCTCATCGCCAACGATAAAGAGGAAGCTGCCTACATGCAGAACAACCTCTCCAACCTGCTCGATGAAAAGCCCGTCCGCTTCTTTCCCGATTCCTTCAAGCGGCCGATGCACTTCGAAGAGCTCAATAACAATAACGTACTGCTGCGGACGGAAACCATCAACAAAATAGTCAATTCTTCCGCTTCCGGAGAACTGATCGTCACTTATCCGGAGGCCCTGTTTGAAAAGGTGGTCGCTCCCGACGTGCTCAACCAGCGCCGCATAGAAATCGAAAAAGGAGAGGTGCTGGATGTGGATTTCCTCATAGAAGTGCTGGTGGAATACGGCTTCGCCCGCGAGGATTTCATCTACGAACCCGGCCAGTTCTCCATCCGGGGAGGCATCGTCGATATTTTTTCCTTCGGCAACGAATACCCCTACCGCATCGAGTTGTTTGACGAAGAGGTGGAAAGCATACGCTCATTCAACCCGACAACCCAGCTGTCGGTGCGGAATATCGCCCGGGTCACCATCATCCCCAATATCAACACCAAGTTCTCGCAGGAGCAGAAAGTTTCCATGCTCAAAGTACTCCCGGAAAATACCGTGGTGTGGGTAAAAGACTTTCAGGTACTGCTCGACAAGCTGGCCCAGTGTTTTGAAAAAGCGGAAGAATTTGCCAAGGCCCTGCGCCTGCTGCAGGAAGAAGAGCTCAAGGAGATCTTTCGCGACCGGGCCTTCATCCGGCCACACGAAATTGTGAAGGACATCGAAGCGTTTCCCATCTTCTGCCTGACGGATAGCATACAGCCCATAAAGTTCGAGGATAAGATCACCTATGCCACCCGCCCCCAGCCCAGCTTCAACAAGAACTTCAGCCTGCTGATCCGGAACCTGAACGAGAACAGCAAGGAGCGCATCGAGAACTACCTGTTTGCCGAAAATCCCAAACAGATCGAGCGTTTCTATTCCATCTTCGAAGACCTGCAGGCGGATGTAGATTTTCACCCCATTCCCAAGTCGATCAACGAAGGCTTCATTGACCTGGAGCTGAAAGTGGCCTGCTACACCGACCACCAGATATTCCAGCGCTTTCACCGGTACAAACTGCGGCAGGGCTTCACCAAAGACCAGGCGCTGAACCTGCGTATGCTGCGCGAGCTGACGCCCGGTGATTACGTTACGCACATTGACCATGGCGTAGGCCGTTATTCCGGGCTGGAAAAGATAGACATCAACGGCCATATCCAGGAATCGGTGCGGCTGATCTATAAGAACAACGACATCCTGTATGTCAGCATCAATACGCTGCACAAGATCTCCAAATACGTCGGCAAGGAGGGTACTGCGCCCAAAGTGGACAAGCTGGGCTCGGAAGCCTGGAAAAACCTCAAGCGCCGCACCAAGAAAAAAGTTAAGGACATTGCCAGCGAGCTGATCAAGCTCTACGCCAAGCGCAAAGCCTCCGAAGGCCATCCTTTTCCGCCGGACGGCTACCTGCAAAATGAGCTGGAGGCCTCCTTCATCTACGAAGATACGCCCGACCAGCTCAAGGCCACCAACGATATGAAAGAAGATATGATGAAGCCCAACCCTATGGACCGGCTCATCTGCGGCGATGTGGGTTTCGGTAAAACGGAGGTGGCCGTGCGCGGTGCGTTCAAAGCTGTGGTCGGTGGAAAACAGGTGGCCGTACTCGTGCCTACCACCATTCTTGCCCTGCAACACTACCGCACTTTCAAGGAGCGGCTGGAGGAATTTGGCGTCAGCGTCGATTACATCAACCGCTTCCGCACCACAGCCGAGCGCAATGAGATATTCAAACAGCTGAAAGCGGGCAAGCTGGATGTCATCATCGGCACCCATGCCCTGCTCAATAAAAAGATAGGCTTTAAGGACCTCGGCCTGCTCATCATCGATGAAGAGCAGAAGTTCGGCGTGGCCGCCAAAGAAAAACTGCGCAATATCAAGATCAATGTAGATACCCTGACCCTCACCGCTACCCCAATACCCCGGACGCTGCAGTTCTCCCTGATGGCGGCGCGCGACCTGTCCATCATCCGCACCCCGCCCCCCAACCGGCAGCCCATCCACACCGAGGTGCGCATCTTCAACGAGGAGATCGTCAAAGAGGCCATCTACTACGAAGTGAACCGCGGGGGGCAGGTGTTCTTCGTGCACAACCGCGTCAAGACCCTGCCGGACATCACCGCCATGGTGCGCCGCATGTGCCCCGAGGTGGAGATCGCCAGCGCCCATGGCCAGATGGATGCCGACAAGCTGGAAAAAGCCCTGGTCCATTTCATTGACGGCCGCTACGATGTGCTCGTCTGCACCAATATTATAGAAACCGGCCTGGACATTCCCAACGCCAACACCATCATCATCAATAACGCCCACCAGTTTGGCATGAGCGACCTGCACCAGCTGCGGGGGCGCGTCGGCCGTTCCAACCAGAAAGCCTTCTGCTACCTGTTCGCCCCGCCCCTGTCGACCCTCACCACCGAGGCCAGAAAGCGGCTCAAAACCCTCGAGGAATTCTCCGACCTGGGCAGCGGCTTCAACATCGCCATGCGCGACCTCGACATCCGCGGCGCCGGCAACCTGCTGGGCGCCGAACAGAGCGGGTTTATTGCCGATATCGGCTACGAGACCTATCAGAAGATCCTCCAGGAAGCCATTCAGGAACTGAAGGAAACCGAGTTCAAAGAGCTTTTCAAAGAAGAGCTGGAAAAGAACCCGCAGTACGTGCGCGAGGTGCAGATCGACACCGACGTGGAAATGCTCATACCCGACGAGTACGTCAGCAGCATCCAGGAGCGCCTCAATCTCTACACCGAGCTGGATGCCCTGGAAACGGAGGAAGAACTGGAAAAATTCGAGGCCGAACTGCGCGACCGCTTCGGCCGTATACCGCCGCAGGTGACGGAGCTCTTCGAAGGCCTGCGCCTGCGCTGGGTGTGCAAACAACTGGGTTTCGAAAGGCTCATCCTCAAAAACGACAAGCTGCGCTGCTACTTCGTCGAGAACCCGCAATCACACTTCTACGACAGCTCTCAGTTCCAGCGTACGGTGCAGTACGTTACCACCCAGGGCCCTAGAAAGGGCCTGAGCTTCAAAAAATCCACCAAGCATTTTATCATGGTCAAAGACCATGTGCAGAGCCTGCGGGAAGCGCATGAGCTGCTGGAAAAGATCAAGGGTAAGGTAGGGGCATCCCTTGCCGAACAGGATTGACATTTCTCCCGCTCGCAGCCGGCTTCCCAACCAGCGCCATGGCCTTCCCTCTACTTTACCTTTCCGTTCTATTATTCACCTTCGGGTATCAAGCCAGTTCCCGCTCCCTTCCCAGCCGCAGGAAAAAAAGGGGTGGGGATATCGGATACTTATTGGGCGAGCGGGTGCTCCTGCAAAATAATTTCATTAAATTCAATGAAGTTTTGAAATAATTAAATTATTTGCCTTACCTTATCAGGTGACTAAAGGTAGGATTATTCCGCTAACCCAAGCCCATAACACTCAACCTCCCGACCATCATGGCGAAGATCGTAATTGACGGCAACACCTACACTGCGGAAAAAGGCAAGAACTTACTGGAAACCAGTATTTCTCTGGGTTTTGACCTGCCCTATTTTTGCTGGCATCCGGCAATGGGGTCGGTAGGCGCCTGCCGGCAGTGCGCCGTGAAGAAATTCAAGGATGAGAAGGACGAGCAGGGCAAGATTGTAATGGCCTGCATGGAGCCGGTGGAAGAGGGGGTGCGGATCTCAATTGAGGATGCCCGGGCCCGGCAGTTTCGCAAGCAGGTCATCGAGGGCCTGATGACCAACCATCCTCACGATTGCCCGACCTGCGATGAAGGCGGCGAATGCCACCTTCAGGACATGACCGTCATGGCCGGCCACAATTATCGCCGCTACCGCTTCAACAAACGCACTTACCGCAACCAGTACCTGGGGCCGTTCCTCAACCACGAGATGAACCGCTGCATTCAATGTTATCGCTGCGTGCGCTTTTACAAGGAGTATGCCGGGGGGAACGACCTGGATGTATTTGCCGCGCACAACCACGTGTACTTCGGCCGCAGCGAGGACGGCACCCTGGAAAACCCATTCAGCGGCAACTTGGTGGAAGTATGCCCGACGGGCGTATTCACCGACAAGACCTTGAAAAAACACTATACCCGGAAGTGGGACCTCACCCACGGCCCGTCCGTCTGCCAGCAGTGCAGCCTGGGGTGCAACATTATAGCCGGCGAGCGCTACGGAAGCCTGCGCCGCATCCTGAGCCGCTACAACGGAGAGGTCAATGGCTATTTCATATGCGACCGCGGCCGCTTCGGCTATGAATACGTCAATGGCGACGATAGGCTTCGCTCCGTCTTTACCAGGCAGGGCGATACGCTCCAACCGGTGAAAGCGGCGCAGGGCCTGGCAGAGGCCGCCGCCTGGATCGCCCCCGGAAGAAAAGTGATCGGCATCGGGTCGCCAAGGGCTTCGCTGGAAGCCAATTTCGCTCTGAAAGCCCTGGTGGGCCCCGAGAATTTTTACGACGGGCAGGGACGGGTAGAACGGGAACTCAACCGCAAAGCACTGGACATACTCACTTCCTTCCCGGCCAGAACCCCTTCGATGAAAGAAATGGAAGCGTCGGACGCCATCTTCGTGCTGGGGGAAGATGTAACCCAAACGGCGCCTATGATGGCCCTGGCACTTCGGCAAGCTGTGCGAAACCGGCAGTTCGGCATCGCTGAAGCGATCAGTATTGCTCCCTGGAACGACCATGCCGTAAGGGAAGCCGCCCAGGATGCGAAAAGCCCATTATACATAGCCGCTCCGCACGCTACTTCACTTGACGATATAGCCCAACAAACACATTTTGCCCACCCTGACAACCTGGCCCGGCTGGGTTTTGCGGTGGCCAGCCAGATAAGTCCGCCCGCACCTGCTCCGCAGGGGCTGTCGGAGGCAGAAAAGGCGCTGGCCGGGCAGATCGCCCGGGCGCTGGCCGAAGCCGAGCGGCCGCTGATCGTTTCCGGAGTCAGCCTGCAAAGCCTGGCTATTCTGGAAGCAGCGGCCAATATCGCTCTGGCTCTCCACCAACAGCAAAAGCAACCTCAGGTGAGCTTTGTTTTCCGCGAGGCCAACAGCGCCGGAATTTCCCTGCTGGGAGGCAATCCGTTGGAAGAAGCACTCGAAGCCAATGCCGATGGGGTGATCATTCTGGAAAACAGCCTCTTCCGCCGTGCCGATAAGAAAATGGTGGAGCAATTTCTGGATAAACCGCATAAGGTTCTGGTGCTCGGCCATATCCATACCTCTACTTCCGACTGGGCCAGCCTGGTGTTGCCTGTCGGCGCCTTTGCCGAATCTGACGGCACTCTGGTCAGCCAGGAAGGGCGGGCTCAGCGCTTTTACCAGGCCTATGTTCCTTCGGAGCCCATCCGGGAAAGCTGGCGCTGGCTGGCCGAGCTGGCCGAGGCCGCCGGCAGGGAAGAGCTGAAAGGCTT
>CAYVVK010000201.1:0-10082 GCA_964454855.1 uncultured Phaeodactylibacter sp.
GTTGAACTATACGGCTCTGCCGTAATTGTAAACTTTATTTTTGGACAGTTACTAATAAATTTAAGCATATTAAAGCTAATGCTTTTCGTAGATGTTCTACCATTTCCATCTTTTACTTCTACGTCAATTTTCATGGACCTACTGTTTGTATACACATTTTATAGGTATGGCTAAAGAATCTAAAAAAAGTATTCTTCCTTTAGTAATACGTAGATTTCTTAATCAAAGATTCAATTATTTGATGACTTCTGGTATTCTGTTCATTACTAGAGGTTGATGATGAGAAAAGTGTATTACCTAATACCTTAGAGCCTTTGTAGCTCCCCCCTTCCGAGCCGCAAGGCGAGCTACCTGCTCCTAATCGGAGGCTAAAGGCCTAAAAATCTTGGTTGTAAAAAACAGCGCGCGAAGCCATAAACAGGTACTTCGTGCCTTAGAGCGTTTGTGGCTCCCCCCCCTCCGAGCCGCAAGGCGAGCTGCCTGCTCCTAATCTGAGACTGAAGGCCTAAAAAGCTTGATGGTGGAAAGAGCGGGCGACACCTCAGATGCCTGAGGTTGAGCAGGAGGCGCCACCCGCTAGTGACAAAAAATCCCTATACTACACCAAAAACCACCTTGATCCCCGAAATCCTCCTCCAGCTCTTCATCGGCTGCACGGCCATACAGCTTTTCTACTGGCTGTTCATCTTCTCCCGCCTGGCCTTTTTCCGCCAGCCGGCCCCTCCGGAAGGGCCCCGGGAGCCGGTCTCGGTGATCATCTGCGCAAAAAATGAAGAAGCGGCCTTGAGGCGAAACCTCCCGTATTTCCTGGCTCAGGACTATCCCGAGTATGAGATAATTGTGGTGAACGACAATTCTTCCGATAAAACTTTGGACATTCTTTTGGATTTTCAGAAAAAAAATCCGAGATTGCGCGTTATTGATGTCATTATCAATACTTCCCCCGGGAAGAAAGCAGTTTTAAGCAGGGGCATTGAAGCTGCAAACTTTGAAATAGTCTTATTATCCGACGCCGATTGTCGCCCGTCGAGCCCGCATTGGCTCGACATTACACAAGCATTCATAAGGGATAGGGTGAAAATCGGATTAGGATACAGCCCTTATTTTCGTGGGAAAGGCATTCTAAATGCCTTTATTCGCTTTGAGACCGTCTATTCTGCTATCCAATTTATTTCCTTTGCATTAGTGGGAATGCCCTACATGGGAGTAGGGCGAAACCTCGCGTATCGAAAATCCCTGTTCCATGAGTCAGGAGGATTCGCTTCGCATGCTCATGTAGTTTCCGGTGACGATGACCTGTTCATCAACCAGGTAGCTACGGGAGCCAATACCCGGGTGATACTCTCACCCCTTGCATTCGTCTTTTCTGAACCTAAGAGTAGTTGGAGAGGCTACTATCGCCAGAAGTCAAGGCACTTAACCACTGGCGTTCGTTATCGCATTGTGCACCAACTGGCCCTCGGCCTGTTGTCTGCCAGCCATTTCGGGCACTACAGCTGTGGTATCGCCTTGATCCTTTTTTACAATCTGGAATCATTAGTATTTATTCACTATCTGGCACGGATAGGGATAGCCTCAACCGTCTTTGCACTCTGCCTGAGAAAACTACACGACAAGTCGTTGATCAGGTGGTTTCCATTACTCGATGCACTGTACGCCTGCTTCTATCTCGTGTTCGCGCCAGCACTTTTTAAAACAAAGGAAAAATGGAAGTAGCAGTACAAACACAGATCACCTCACAGAGAGCACTAGACGATTACAGCGTAGTGAAGCGCGCCATCAAGGGCGACCAGCAGGCCTACACCACCTTGCTGGAGCGCTACCGCAGCCCCATCTTCCACATGATGCTGAAGATGGCCAACAACAAGGAAGACGCCGATGACCTGACCATCGAAGCCTTCGGCAAGGCCTTCTCCAAGTTGTCGAGCTACGTGCCCCGCTATGCATTCAGCACCTGGCTGTTCCGCATCGCCATCAACAACGGCATCGACCACATCCGCAAAAAGCGCCTGCACATGCTCTCCATCGATGAGCCCATCGACGGTGAAGGCAGTAGCGACTATTCTGGCAACCTGAGGTCCTCGACCCTGGACCCCGAACAGGAGTACATCCGCTACCAGCGCGTTCAGCTGATGCGCGAAATGCTGGGCCGCCTCAACCAGAAATACCGCCTGATGATCGAGCTGCGCTATTTCGAAGAGCTGAGCTATGAAGAGATCGCCACTGAGCTGGATATCCCGCTGGGTACGGTCAAAGCACAGCTGTTCCGCGCCAAAGAGATGCTGGGCAACCTGCTTTCTCAGCCCGGCGCCAGCGCATACCTCGACAACGTACAGAAAAGAGCATGATCCAATAACAGGCTTTACATATCCCAAAAACTGGATGGGCGGTAAGATAGCACCCGCTATTTACCGTTCAAATAAGCAAAATCCCATGAACTGCCGCCTCATCCTGTTTTTTCCTTCCTTTTCTTCTCCAATTTCTCTGAGTCAACATTAAGCACTTTCAGTAGTGCCTTTTCGAGCCCCTTGCCTCATGTCTAATACGCTGTACGGGGGCATTATCTATGACACTTTCCGTACCCGAATGCATTTCGACAACCCGGAATTCAGCGAGGATATGCTGAGCTTTCAGCTGATGAAGCTGAGCAAGGCAGGTTGATATCTACTGTTTTAAAGTAACTTCATTCCCGGTGATGTGGATCGCCCGCAGATGTGAAGTGCGTTCGCTGATGTCCTCACTGCTGTTTTCCAGCCGCAGCACGCCCCGCGGGCAGACGGCCGAACAGACGCCACAGCCCACACAGGAAGAGCGCACGATATCCTGGCCGCGCTGCGCATACCAGCGCACGTCGATGCCCATCTCGCAGTAGGCCGAGCAGTTGCCGCAGGAGATGCACTGCCCGCCATTGGTGGTAATGCGGAAGCGCGACTTAAAACGCTGAACCATGCCCAGATAGGCCGCAAGGGGGCAGCCGAAACGGCACCACACCCGGTTGCCCATAATGGGGTAAAAGCCTGTGCCCACCACGCCGGCAAAGGCAGAGCCGATGAAAAAGCCGTACCAGCTGCGCACCGTATTGCTGTTCATGAACATGAAGTTTGAGCTATCAGTGATCAGGTGGTAGGCCGAGACGCCGATGATCAGGGCCGTAGCGCCGACGCCGACGCGGATACCCAGCTTGGAAATGTCCACCTTCCCTTTCGTCCAGCGGTAATACGCATAACCCATAGCTGCCGCCAGGCCGATGATCATGAGGATGAGAAAAGCATCCTGGTTGAAAAGCGCCCCCTTGGAAGGCAGGTAGGAATACAGCACGCCCATGGTCATGATCACAGCGAAAACCAGCACCCCGTGGATGATCCAGCGCTCGAACTGCCAGGCACTGAGGCTCTTGTCCGACAGCTGCCGGTAGGGGTCGCCCAGGGTTTCCGCCAGGCCGCCGCAGCCGCATACCCAGGAGCAGTACCAGCGCTTGCCGTAGAAATAGGTGATCAGCGGCACCGCTATGATGACGGAGGCGATGCCCCAGCCCAGCATGAAAATGCCCACCGTACCGCTGCTGATCAGGTTGTTGATGTTCCAGTCGAAGAAAAAAGTGTAGTTCAAGGGCCAGATGTTCTTGAGGTCGTAGTAAGGATAGTTGAGCCGCACCAGTATCTCGGGGATGAGAAAGGCGAATGCTGTCTGAAAGAACATGACCGAAAAGGTGCGGATGACCTGATAACGGTTGTGCATGTACTTGGTGAACATACGCACCCCCATGACCAGAATCACGAGGGTATACAGGGTGCCGTAAAGGAACCACTGGCTGGCCTCTCCCCCGTTGAGCAAACGGCTCAGGGGATCCGTCATGATGATCCAGCTGGTAATGTGCTGAGGGGTCCAGTAAAGCAGCACGTAGAAGCCGATGAAGTACAGGCCGGTAAGGATGCCCAGCCATCCCGTCACCTGCGGTGATGCCGAGCGGGGGGAGGCCTTTGCCTCTCGGTGGTTAAAATACACCAGGCCGATGATGAGCAGGCCGATGGCCGCCGTGAAGGCGGGCCAGAAGTAATTTTTATTCAGGTAATAAACGCCATAGAGCAAAACGCCGATGGTGGTGGCGCCCAGGAAGAGGCTGCGCACGCCCAGTTTCACGCCCCGGGTCATGGGATCGTGATAGATTTGGTTGTGCTTGATGCCTGGTATGGCATTAAACTTGGGCAGGATGTAGATCAGCCCGCCCAGTATGCCCAGGCCGATGGTCAGGAAGAAAAAAAGCAGCGGCTTGCTGGCCACCGGCCCGGTGCTCGATTGTTTCGTAGCGCTAAAGGTATAATCCTTGATCATCCAGCTGCCCAGCTTGAAATCCCATTCGCTGACGCCTTCAGGTATCTGGCCGTCTTTAGCCTTTTGGTTAAGGGATTCCTGAGCCGCTTTCAACAACTCCTTAAAGGCCGGCGCAAATTCGAAGCTGGAGCCGTATTCCGTGCCCAGCATATTCCGTACCCTGGCGGCCTGCATCACCTCCTGCTGGTGGTATTCGTTGCCGATGGCGGCGCTGATATTCTCCTCGGTGATCCGGTAATCATCCAGCCAGAGGGTAGCGGTAAACAGGAGGAACGCTACTAGAAAAAGGCCGAGGCCAATCTTTTGCAAGGTATTCATCGCTTGTGGTCTGTTATTTTTGAGTGTTTTTTCAGGCGGATATCTTTTCTCTGAGGAACTGCAGGGCGCCGGCCAGGCCGCGGCGCTTTTTCAGCTGCAGGTTTTTACCGCTTTGCTGGTTATATAGCTTAACGATGTCTTCCTCATACTCATCGTAGAATTCGGGGTCGAAATTGGCAATGCCCAGGTTTTGCAGCACCTCTTCTATGTGGGTTTTGTCCCTGATCCATTTTTCGCAAACCTCGTGGCGGTAACGGACGCCCATGAGGTTGAAGCCGAGGATGTGCCCTTTATCCTTGTCGTACACCAGGCGCACGCCTTTACGGCCGTCCTCGTGTTCCCAGTATAGCTGGGCATGGTTTTCGGGCGGGTTGGCATTTACCTCTCCGTATACCATATACTCTATGTCCATAAATTTAGCGGAGTTGAACCAGAGGCCGGGGTCGTAGGCGACCTTCTCATCACAGATATTGTAAGCCGCCGTCTCACCGGAAATGCGGCCCACGTACCACACGGCCTCGATGGGCCTCCTGCCCGGCCGGGGCTCCCGTACCTGCATACAATCGCCGGCAGCGTACACATCCGGGATGTTGGTTTCGAGGTACTCGTTGGCCAGGATGCCCTTTTCCATTTCCAGGCCGCTGTCTTTCAGGAAGCTGATGTTGGGGTGTACGCCCGCAGTGAGGCCCACATAGCCGCAATCGATCCGTTCGCCGTCTTTGGTGATGATGGCGCAGGCGCGGCCGTTGCCATCGTCGACGATCTCCTTGAGCTCGGTATTGAGGCGCAGGTCGATGCCGTTCTCTTTGATGTGGCGGTTTACCATTTGGGATTCCTCCGGCGGCAGCACCATATTCCAGTAGCTTTCCTCCCGCACCAGAAAGGTAACCGGAATATGCCGGGAGTGAAACATCTCCGCCATCTCGATACCGATCAGGCCGCCACCGACGATGACGGCCCGCTGCAGCCCGGCGCTGTAGTCCTCCATGTTCTGCAGGTCCTGTGCGCTGTACAGCCCGGCTACGCCATTCAGGTCTTGCCCGGGCCAGCCGAATTTATTGGGTTGGGAGCCGGTGGCAAGCAGGAGTTTGTCGTACTGCATATCTTCCCCATCCTCGAAGTGGAGCATTTTTTTATCAAAATCCACTTTTTCTACATAGCCCCGCCGCAGGCCGATGCGGTTCTTCTCCCAGAACCAGTCTTCATAGGGCTTGATGTCTTCCCAGCGCATATGGCCCATATAGACGTACATCAGGGCGGTGCGGGAGAAGTAATAATCCGTCTCAGCGGAAATGACAGTGATCTTGTGATCGCTGAGCTTGCGGATGAAACGGGCGGCGGTGATGCCGGCAACGCCGTTTCCGAGAATGGCTATATGCATACGGGTTTGGCTTGTTATTTTTTCGTTAGTCGAGTACGCTCAATTTAAGAAATTCCCCAAACTATGAGAAGGTTTTGCCCTCGCTCCTTCGGATGCCCCTGATGTCCTGTCCGGGACAAATGGGCAGACTGGCCAACTTTCACGTTTTCTTAAAACCTCACGCCTTGATTTATTTGTTATATATTCCCACTTTTGTAGGGAGGAATCATTTTCTCATAACATATCACAAGACGAACTTAATGAAGCAAACTATACTCTCTCTTTTTTTATCCGTTCTTTTCATCTTTGGCCTTTGCGCTCAGGCCAGCCTAACCCTGGCCCCCATGGAGGTGCAGGCCGACGGCTTTATAGACCTGAGCAATCCGGATTTCGACCTCAAGGCCTACGCTACCCTGAAGAACGAAGGTGACGAGCCCATCTCCATCATCTGGGAACGGAAGATCATCTCTGCCCCCGAAGACTGGGTAGTGCAGGTGTGTGACCTCAACTTCTGCTATGACGCCATAGTCTATTCTAATGTCGCGCCCGACCTCAACCTCAATCTGCCCATCACCCTGAACCCGGGCGAGCAGACCAATATGGATGTGTACGTGCGCCCCGAGGGCGTGTCGGGCTTTGGCGAGGTGAAACTGGAGATATCCAATGCGGATACACCGGATGAAGTGCTGCTCACGGGTACCTATACCTTCGATGCGCTGCTGTCCAGCCTGGCATCCCGCAACAAGCCGCGCCTGGCCGTCTACCCCAATCCGGCCACCGACTACATAGAAGTACAGGGGGCCGAGCAGGTGAGCCGCCTGCTGATCTACAACATCGTAGGCCAGCAGATGCGCTCCTTCCGGGTAACGCCCGGCAGCCGCCACTACATCGGCGGCCTGCCCACGGGCCTGTATCTGGCGAGCCTGATAGGCGGAAACGGGGAGGTGCTGAAGACTTTCAGGCTGAGTAAGCGGACAGTGCGCCCGTAGTAAGGTAAATTTAAAAAGTCGAAAGGTAAAAGTGGGCTGGAAAATGGCTGCAGAGCAGAGCTGTCGGTTGGATGGTGTACATTTTCCAGCGGCAAAGCATAAAGATGCCATCCTTAGCTAAATTCCGGCAACCAGGCTGTAGCCCCTTTTCACCTTTTCCCTTTCGCGGTTTTGCCTTTTGTCTTTATCAACTCGCCGGATACTCCACATAATTCCGCGGCGTCTCATATAGCCGCACAGCCAGTTCGTACTTATCCTCCAGCTTTTCCCGCAGGATATTCCAGATGACGTAGCAGATGTGCTCAGCAGTGGGGTTCAGCTCTTTGAACTCCTCGGTATCGAGATTGAGGTTTTTGTGGTCGAAACGCTTCTCGACATGCTCTTCGATCATATCCTTGAGGTATTTCAGGTCGATCAGGTAGCCCGTTTCGGGGTCTACCTCTCCGGTAACTTTCACCTCCAGTTCGTAATTGTGGCCGTGGTAGTTGGGGTTGTTGCAAAGGCCGAAGGCCTCGCGGTTCTTCACTCCATTTGGAGTTGTGCAGCCGGTGGGCGGCGTTAAAATGTGCTTTTCTAAAGGCGGAAATTCTCATGATCTGGCAATTGTCTGGTCCGTTAAGCAAACAAATTTTGGGCTTATAAGTTGGCAAATTTCCTATTGCTGGTTTTTCAGTAATAAAATCCTTAATTTTACCGGCGTAATTTTTTACGGATAGCTGTAAATGCAAATAGTGAATTCTATCCATAAATTCAAAGCTGAGGGAATCAGAGGCGAGGAGATTGACTTTGCCCGTTTTGCGGGCAGGAAAATAATAGTGGTGAATGTAGCTTCAGCATGTGGCTGCACCCCACAGTATGGACAGTTACAGGAACTATACGAGGAGTATAAAGATAAATTGGTAGTCGTGGGTTTTCCCTCCAACGATTTCGGAGGGCAGGAGCCCGGCGCCAATGAGGAGATCCAGGAATTTTGCACTACGAAATACGGTGTGCGCTTTCCCATGGCCGCCAAGGTTGGCGTCGTAAAAAGCCCGCACCCCATTTACGAATGGCTGGCGAAGAAAGAACAGAACGGTGAAATGGATACCCGCGTGCAATGGAACTTCCACAAATACCTGCTCGATGAAAAGGGCCAGCTCGTAAAGTCTCTGCCCTCGGCTGTCAGCCCGTTCGATGACGAAGTCCTCAAATGGCTGGCGGATTAACCCTCCGGATACCCACTATGCCTGCAGCTACCGTAGCTAAACCGACGCTATGGTATTCAGCGACATTACAGGACAGGAAGCGGTAAAAGCCAGCCTGAAGCAGATGGCTTCCGGCGGCCGTATGCCGCACGCCCTCCTCTTTCTCGGCCCTCAGGGCAGCGGGAAGCTCGCCCTTGCCATCGCTTTTGCCCGGTACCTGCTCTGCGAACAGCGGGCGGAAGAGGCCTGTGGCCAGTGCCCAAACTGTGTTAAGGCCGGCAAGCTCATCCACCCCGACCTGCACTTCACCTACCCTACCGTTGGCTCCAAGGCCGGCAGCAACCAGTTCATCGCTCAGTGGCGGGAAGCCATTGCCCACAACCCCTATATGGATGTCAATGAATGGCTGCAGCGCATCGGCGCAGAGAACAAACAGGGCAACATCACCAAGGAAGAATGCCTGCAGATCGTCAAACGGCTCAGCCTTAAGGCTTTCGAAAGCCATTATAAGATACAGCTTATCTGGCTGCCGGAATTCCTGGGCAAGGAGGGCAACCGCCTGCTCAAGATCATCGAAGAGCCTCCCGAGCATACGGTGTTCCTCCTGGTTGCCGAAAACCAGGAGCTCATCCTCAATACCATCCTCTCCCGTTGCCAGATCGTCCACATCAAGGCGCTCAGCGACGAGGAGGTGGAGGAAGGGCTGCGGCGGCAAAAAGGCCTTTCTCCCACGGAAGCCCGGAGCATCGCCTACCTTTCTCAGGGCAACTACCACGAAGCACTTCAGCTGGCCGAACAGCGGGAAGGCAGCCATGCCGCCCGTTTTCTCGACTGGATGCGGCAATGTTTCCGCGGCAAGCCAGTAGACATGGTGAACTGGGTGGATGATTTCGCAAAACTCGGCAGGGAGAACCAGAAACACTTCCTGCAATACGCACTGCACTTCCTGCGGGAGTTCAGCGTACTGAAAGTCAATGAGCAGGCCCGTATACGCCTGCAGAAAGACGAACTGGAAACGGCCAGGAACATGGCCGCCGTATTGGAACTGGATCAGGTAGAACAGTTGGCCAAGCTTTTCTCAGATTGTTCTTATTCCGTTGAACGAAACGCCAACCCAAAGGTGTTATTCCTAGATGCCTCGATCCAGATGCACAAAATTATGAAACGAAAACTGGCGGAAGCCTACACCGGCCTCAGGGCCCAAAACTTGTTCTGAGCCCCCCTTGGTATATTGGCTCTGCCAATTCCATGGGCCGGCACAGCGTTTCCGCTCTAATATAAATGACATTTGACATTATGGGATGTATTGGATGTACTGTAAGTAGCAACGGCTCGCCGAAAGGTTGCCAGAACAACGGCGGCTGTTCTACCGGCGGCTGTAACCGCCTGAACACCTACGACTGGCTCTCGAGCCTCGATATTGCAGATGTAGAACCCTTTGATATAGTAGAAGTAAGCTTTAAGAACGGCGCAAGGAAGAATTTCTACCGTAACCAGCAATATACCCGGGCCATCACCGGCGATATGGTGGTGGTGGAAACGGGCAACGGCCTGGATGTGGGCCGCGTCACCCTGTCGGGCGAACTCGTCCGCCTGCAGTTGAGAAAGAAAAGTGTGGATGAAAACGATGTGCTGCACAACGTCATCCGCCGCGCCAATGAGCGCGACCTGGAACGCCTGGAAGAAGCCCGCCAGCTGGAGATGCCCACCATGATCCGCGCCCGCGTGATCGCCCGCACCCTGGGCCTGGAAATGAAGATCGGCGATGTGGAATATCAGGGCGATAAGCGCAAGGCCACCTTCTACTACACCGCCGACGGGCGGGTGGACTTCCGCGAGCTCAGTCGCCATTACGCCGAGGAATTCCGCGTGAAAATAGAAATGCGTCAGATCGGCGCC
>CAYVVK010000202.1:0-3298 GCA_964454855.1 uncultured Phaeodactylibacter sp.
TTTTTTAAGGCGCTGCGCGCCTGTAAAGGGTAAAAGAGAAAAAGGGATAAAGAGTTAAAAAAGGCGCCGGACAACCCGAAATCCTAGGTAGTTAAGCTGATTGAAAGGATGGAGCCTGAGGCGGTACGTAGAACGGCAAGCATATGCAGTTTCGATCCAAGACCCGCCACGAACCACTCGGCTATTTCCTTTTTTTGGGCCCCTGGGATCCTGCCGGCTGATTTTTTCGCCGTATAAAATGTTTTTAAGGAGGTTAATTATCCTATTTTCCAGGTTTCCATTGAAGCGTTCGTAATAGCGTTCATCGTACCTATCCCAGCACCATTCGTAAACATTGCCGCTCATATCATATAAGCCTAAAGCATTGGGAGCGAATTTTTTAACACTTGTAGTGCTACCCCTACCCCTACCTTCGACATACCAATCAGAGGGCCACTGTTTATTGTACGGGTGGCCAGCATCGAAATTCATCTCTTCGGGGTCAGCAGTATCTTTTCCATTGCCAAAGCGTATCTTTTTTCCACCTTCCCGCGCAGCATATTCCCACTCCGCTTCGGTAGGCAGGCGGTAACCGGTTTTATTCCAATCGGCGGTCGCGTTCTCTCCGTCAATGGTATACACCTTTTCCAGGCCTTGCCATTCACTAAGCCAATTGCAGTATTCAAGAGCATCATACCAGTTGATATTGATCACCGGCTTGTCACCTCTTCCAAAGCCGGAATCGCCAGGGATGTCCCGCCCTGCCTGCAGGCAGAATAAGCCATACTGCCAGAAAGTGATGGGAGCATCGCTCATTTGAAAGCTACTAATTATCACCTTATGAATGGGCTTCTCATCCGAGAGGCCTTCCTTACTCCCCATTTTATAAGTTCCCCCTTCAATACGCCTCATAGAAGGAAAATGCCTTTTCTGCATTTCCCCGAGAAGAGATCTATTCTGTTTGCTTAACCAGTTTTTATGGTTTTCCCGGAAGCCCTTGCCTGCATAAGCCTTTTCCCCGAGAGGAAAGGTTTTTCCCGGCTGAATATCTCCAATAAATTGAAGGCATTCCTTCACCAGGGCCACTTTGCCAATCTCATTTAGGGGGAAAGGCAACTGCCAGGCGAGTGCGGCTATTTTTTCCTGGGCCACTTTTTCCTGAGCGGCAATTTGCAGGTTTTCCAGTGCTCTTTCGAAGCGCAGGTGTTCGATGTCTGTCGTGGCGGAAGAAAGCGCCAGTTCCAGCCGTTGTTTTCGTTGGCGCTCGTATTTCTCCTTGTCCGCTTTGATCTTTTCCTCCATCCGCCGGGAGAGGGTGGGCATGCCTTGCCGCCCGGCTTCGATGATGCTGATGTCCGCCTCGCTGAAGTCTACAGCGGAGGCTTTACTTCCCGCGTTTTCTTTTGCGGTGACGATAGCGGAAGCCCGCTGCCCGGGAGCAGAAGATTCGAGATAACGGCGGCGGACGATCTTGGCCAGGGCGTCGTGGGCCAGGCGGGCGTTGTGGTCTTTGCGGTGGCAGGTGATCAGGTACTCGTCGATCAGCGCCTGTTGAATATTGGCCAGTAAGAGGCGATCCTGCTCCAGCAAATGGCGATAACGATAGAAGTAGCGGAATTGAGAGCGGGAAGCGGCGGTGAGGTTGGAGGTGGTATAAAAGAACAGGATGTCATTGAGCAAACCGGTTTTGGCGGCCTCCGGGAACTGGCTTTCCACCTTTTTCAGTTTGTGCTTTTCCAAGAAATCCCGCAATGAGGTTTCTCCCTGGTAGAAAAGCCTGCTTAGTATAATAGAGCCTCCCTTACGGTTCCTGGCGGCCTTATCCCAGATCGTCCTCAGCTGGTACTGCAGTAGTGGTGCTATATTGGACGCTTCATCGCTCATGATGTCCTTTACCAGGGCTTCTTCCAGCGCTGGTTCGAGGGAATCCAGGCCCTCAAATTGCCGCTTCAGATCTGCATTTTGGAAAACGCCATGTATGGCCCGGCGCACTCCCTCCTCGCTCAGCGTCCGCAAAGAGTACCAAAGGAAGTTGATATTCCGGTCTTTAAGTTGGTCTTTTACGTCGGCCAGGTATTCTTTGCGAAAGCTCAGCACGATCTTTAACTGCCGGTGTTTCGTGAGTGTTTCATCAAGCAGGCGGAAGAAAGCTTCTACTTCGCCTTCTTTTCCTGGGTCGGTGAATATTTCTTCCACCTGGTCCAGCAACAGCAACTTTGGCGAGGCCTTTTCTTCCAGGGCGTCTTCTTTAAGAGCTTCCAGATCGGCATCCAGCCCGTCCTTTTTATTCCTGCGGCGGTAGCCCACATACCAACCCAGGTATTCCAGGCGGGGAAACAGCCCGGCGTGCAACAGGGAAGACTTCCCGATGCCGGAAGCCCCATAGAACAGGAGCACCTGCCGGCCTTTAAGGTGGAGTATTTGGTCTTCGAAGAGTTCTTTTATCTCTTGTCCCCTTCCAAAGAAGATGGGAGCATGTTTTTTTTCAAAATGATGAAAGCCGACATACGGTGCATCCAGGTGGCAAAGGCCATCAGTAAGTTGAGGGTCTAAGGGAAAGTGGGCAATGGGGTCTTCGTAGGGCTCTTCCTCCTCCTTATTGGGGGGCTGGGAGGAAGGTTGAGGCCTGGCCGGCACAACCTTTTTCATCCGCTTTGCCAGGCCGCTTGAACTCAGCTCGAATTTGTCCGGATAAATGACCTCATACTGCTTTTTGAAGAAGGGCGCAATATCTTTCGGGGCTGCCTGGGCAATGCCTTCATCATCCTTCGGCCACAGCTTCACCTCAGGATAAAGGATGGGAATGATCAGGCAGTTGGAGGCCAGGGCTATTCTTATTTCCTTCCTCACCCAGTCGCCCTCCCGTTCGAGCTTTCGCGCTTTTTGATAGGGATTGAGAGGGTCCGTATCTGTAAACCAATCATCACTATGAATGAGTGCGAGAAAGACTTTGGCCTGGCGGACGCTCTGCGGAATCTTCTTTTCCCATTCTTCTCCTGACTGTATAGAAGAGACATCCTGAAAGATGGCGCCCTTACCGAAGTATTGCTCCAGTTCCTTACGTATGCTGTGGGCGTACCATATGCCTCCCTCCTTACGGTAGCTTAGGAAAATGGTGGGTTTACCGGAACGCGGAGTTCCAGCTCCGCGAGTATTGCCGGAGCGCGGAGCTCCTGCTCCGCCAGTATTGGTGTTTTTTGGAGGCATGCCTGAGATATTGGAACGCGGAGCTCCAGCTCCGCGAGTAACATTGGAATGCGGAGTTCCAGCTCCGCGAGTAACATTGGAATGCGGAGTTCCAGCTCCGCGAGTAACATTG
>CAYVVK010000202.1:3398-7707 GCA_964454855.1 uncultured Phaeodactylibacter sp.
GAATGCGGAGTTCCAGCTCCGCGGATAACAATACTGAAAGTAACTTTTTTCAACAAATCGAATATAATAAAAAGTTGGAACGCAGAGTGTTGTTCCACGGGGAAACTTTAATTCATCTTTTCACGTAGCGGAACTTTGCGTTTCAGTGTCGCGGAGCTGGAACTCCGCGTTCCCCAGTCGTGGAGCAGAACTCTGTGTTTTTAGTGTCGCGGAGCTGGAGTTCCGCGTTCCGGCCATCAAGCAATATCCTTCCGAATCTGAGGGTGAACATAAGTGTATGGCCAGTCCTGCCAATTTTCCACCAGTTTTGCGGCTACCGGATTATTGGCCGTATAGTAAATGCGGTAATAAAGATCCACTTCATCCCGGATGAGCCGGTCGAAACTCTCTTTCTGCCAGAACTGGCCCGATAGGCCCAGGTGGCAATTGGCGCGGACAGCAGTGAAGCTCTTGTAGCTTTGCATTACTCGGTGCAAAGGGGGAGCTTCAGGCGTGAGGGTACATTCCAGGTGGACATGGTTGGACATGATGCAGTAGGACCAGATGGTCCAGTGTTTGAGGTTTTGTTCTATGTATTTCAGGGAATCGATTACGATCTCCGTTATTTTAGGGGTGCTGAGCCAGGTGGGGCCATGAAGCGCCTGATCCAAATAGCGGTCCAGTTTTCGATAATGTGCTTCGCGTAGGGCTGATAGGCTTTCCCGGGCTTGTTTTTCATTGTCCTTGTGCCTGCTCAGTATTTCCAGGCGATTGCCCTCATATTCATCCTTGAGTTGCTGAATAATCGAGATTGGCAGGCTTCCCGCTAAACGATAAGTGATCGAGAAGTCTCCACCCGGAGGCTGAATGTGTGGCAGGCGGCGGCGATAGTTTGTTTTGGAGCGCATTGGTGTTTTCTATTTGATTAGAAATATTCAATTTACGATTTCTAAATATTCCTTGCTGGAATAGATGATGGTTATTCGCGGAGCTGGAACTCCGCGTTCCTGAGATCGGCCGAATGTGCGGCGGATGGCTGAAAAGCCTTTCCAAATAGCCAATTTCAAAAATTTTTTAAGGCGCTGCGCGCCTGTAAAGGGTAAAAGAGAAAAAGGGATAAAGAGTTAAAAAAGGCGCCGGACAACCCGAAATCCTATGACGTTACTCTGAAGGATAGGAAGGTACCTGTAGCGGTACGATGAACGGCATCCATTTGCAGTTACGATCCAGGACCCGCCACGAACCACTCGGCTAGATTCCGTAGCTTCTTCCGGCCCGGCCGGATTTTCTGCCCCATCGCTTTGCCGATAGTAGTCGCCCTCACTCCATTTATCCCAACACCATTCGTAAACGTTTCCACTCATGTCATACAAGCCCAGCGCATTTGGGGAAAAATGTTTAACAGCGGTAGTTTGGCCCCGGCCTTTACCAGTTACATACCAGTCGGGTTTCTGCTTGTTGTAAGGATGTCCGGCATCAAAATTCATTTCCTCGGGATTAGCGACATCTTTTCCGTTGCCAAAGCGGATGTCTTTGCCGCCCTCTCTGGCGGCATACTCCCACTCCGCTTCGGTAGCAAGCCGGTAACCATTCTTTTCCCAGTCGGCAACTATATTTTCTTCATTTTCTCCGTCGAACAGATAAACTTTCTCCAAACCTTGCCATTCACTCAGCCAGTTGCAGTATTTCACGGCGTCTATCCAGTTGACATTGATCACCGGTTTATCGCCCCGCCCGAAGCCGGAATCATTGGGAAGTTCCTTTCCAACGGCCTGGCAGAACATTCCATACTGCCAGAAGGTCACCGGCGTAGCTGCCAGGACGAAGGAGCTTATGCTCACCTGGTGTACCGGCTTTTCATCGCTATATCCCTCTTCACTGCCCATCCTGAAAGTGCCCCCTTTAATTTCCATCATCTCCGGGAAATGACGCTTTTCCATTTTTTGGAAGAGTTTTGGGTCCCACTTTAGCAGGAGGTTTTTGATCTGGGGCTTATCGTCAGCACCATGGCCCGTGGCGGCCAACATGGCTTTAAATGTAGGATCTTCTTCCTCTCCCAGGTTTTTAATGAACAGGAGGGCTTCTTTAAGGAGGCCCCATTGTCCGGTTTTAAGGAAATAGTAGGGCAACTGAATAGCTAATTCATGAACCAGGCCCTGATGAATTTTCTCGTAATGAGCTACACGGAGCTTTTCCAGGGCCTCCCTATAATTCAAATGCCGGACCAGTCGATAAGCTGTGTCAAAAGCCAGGTGGAAGCGGTCCTGTCTTTGCTTTTGGTACCGCATTTGATCGTCTTCCATTTGCTTCAACACCTCTTCAGGCACCTTTCTCATTGTTCCCTGGGCTTCCGTAATGGTGTAAATATCTGTTTCGCTGAAGCGTGGTAAAAACCCTTTTTTTATCTCCCTGGCTTTGGTCTCTACGATCCGCCAGGCACGCTGGGCGAGGGCATCGGAATCGCGGTATCGCTCCCGGATGAGGGGAGCCAGGGCATCATGCGCCAGGCGGCTCGTCGGATTATTTTCCGTGCCTCCGGGTATCAGCAGGTAAGAATGGTGCTTCAAAGTGGCGAATAGGCCCGAAACCCCTTCTATATGGCTGTACCGGCCCAGCACTTCCTGGTCTTGCTGGACAGTGGCGGTGAGCAGGCTGGTGGTGTAGCCGAAGAGGGTGTCCAGGACAAGGCCTTTTTCCAGAAAGTTATTCCACTGCGGCTTCAGGAGCGCCAGCTGATCGTCCAGCAGTTCATCCAGGGTAGCTTTGTGGGTTTCGAGGTATCGATCGGCAGCCAGTTCAAGCCACGCTACGGCTTACTTTCGCTTCTCCGCGGCCTCATCCCAGAGTTTTCGCAGCTGGTACTGCAGCAAAGGTCCGATGTGGGATTCTTCCCGCTGATTGGCCAGCAGGCTCTCCGTCATCACGTCCACCAACTTTTCCTCTATCTTCAGCCGGTAGTGGTTCTTCAGGTGCTTGTCCGAAACAATGCCGGTAATGGCCTCTTTTATGCCCTCGCGAGTGAGTGGCTTCAGGTAAAGTTCCTGGTCTTCAGTGATAAGCAACTGCTCCTGCCGCAGCAGGTCTCTGATGTTCGGGAAGTATTCAGAGCGGAAGCCTAAAACTATTTTACATTCGGGAAAATCGTGTAATAGCTTCTGTACATTGGATACAAAGGCGGAAGCCTCCTGGCTTTTATCTGCCCTCGGGTCAGTAAACATTTCCTCCACCTGGTCCAGGATAATGAGAGATCTTTCGGGGAGTTGTTCTCCTTCTTCCAGCAATTTTTCAGTTTGCTGGTGAAAGCCGGTGCCTTTGTCCCGCCGTAAATACTGGCTGTGGTAGGCCGGCTCCAGGCGAGCCAGGATGCCTGCATTCAGCAGGGAGGATTTCCCCACGCCGGATTGTCCATACAGCAGAATGAGGTTGAAGTTCTCCACCGCCCGGCACAATTTCAGTGTTTCTCTGGACCGCCCGAAAAAGAGAGGGGCGTCTTCTTTTTTGAAGTATTCCAGTCCGAAAAAGGGCACTTCGGAGGTGGGCAGGCTGTAGGCTTTGGCTATGGGAAAGTGCTTGTCCAGTTCCTGTCTTATTTGTTCCTGGTGAGCAGAGGTTTTTGAGGTAGCGGCAGCTGGTTTGAGTATTAGGGATAGCTCGCTTTCGAGAAAGCTGATCAATCGTGTAGTATCCTCCTCCAGCGTCTTGTCTTTAATCGGGAAATATTTCAGGCCAGGCAAGAAAGCCAGTGAATTTACTTTTTTCTTCAGCCAGGCACATACTTCACTATAACTCTCGTGATTGTACAAGACCGGCACGATCAACTTCCTTTGTTCATGCGCCATTTCGATCTCTCGGCGCACCCAGTCTTGCTCATTGAGCAGGCGCTTATCACCAAACTCATCCTGTACCCAATGCCAGCCCGGGCCGATCAAGACCAATAGGGCCTTTGCGCTATCTAGGTGCTGTTGGATCTCTTCGGAAATAGATTTACCATAATCGATGGATTCCTTATCCAGAAAGAAGCTTCCTTCCTCCAGCCTGTCCCTGAAAATATTGGCCAGGTGGTTGGCCAGTGGGGTACAATCCACTTGCCGGTAGTTAATAAAGATCTGAGTATTTTCAGCCATAGATCCACGGGATTGTGCGGGGCAATAGTATTCAAAGTGAAAACAGTTGCTTAAATTTAGCAGAAATCTTTAACAAACCTAAGCCATTCATCATGCCCAACGCCCAATTTACCGGATTTAAAGTCAGCGTCAGCCTCCCTTTTCTCGGCATCGAAGGGGAGTGGAAGGTTGACAAAGACCAGAAACAGGCCGCCTGGGAGATCTAC
>CAYVVK010000202.1:7717-10081 GCA_964454855.1 uncultured Phaeodactylibacter sp.
ACTTAAAGAGGACGAAGGCCTGCTGCGCGAAGCGCTCACTTCCTTCTACTCGCTCTTCCAGACCACCCGCGACATCCTCAAAGAATACGGCCCTTCCATCGCCACCCCCGGCGAAGAGGACGATACGACCCTGGGGCACATTGCTGTGGCGGTGCTCAACAAGGTGCTGCGCCCGGTGCTCGCCAAATGGCACCCCATCCTGAAGGATTATGAGGACAAGCGCCCGGAGGGGGTCTCCGTAACCGCCCACGAGCGCAAGTGGCCGCAGGCGGATGAACTGCGGGAGGCCATCAACCAGATCCGGGAGCAGCTGACGGAATATGCGGATGTGCTCGCTGAGGTTTCTGGGGTGAGTAGGTTGCATGAAGGGAAGTGAGCTCAAATTTTCATCCATGGAAATAAAAGACGCCAGATACATCGAGATCTTTCGTACCCTTGAAAAAATAGAAAGGTTGAACAAAGCCATTCACTTTCACCGAGTGATAGAGAGAACCGCTGCTCATCGAGATCATGAAGGAGAACGATGATTCGGGATTGTATGATTCATAGTCTTCGCTGCATTTAAAAACTTTTTCTCATCCCAGGTGGTTTACGAATTCAATGTTTTTGGTTATATTGTAAACCAAATCACATCCCCATGAAAGAAATATTCTCCAAACGGCTCAAGGCGGCCCGGCTTCTGGCTTCCCTGTCACAGGACAATCTGGTGGCCGCCATGGGAGGCCTCGTTTCCAAGAACGCCATCGCTAAGTATGAAAGGGGAGAAATGATGCCCAACAGTAAAGTGCTGATTGCTTTGGCGAAAGCCCTTTCGGTGAAGCCGGACTATTTCTTCCGGCCGTTTACCGTGGAAATCGGCGAAGTCGAATTTCGCAAAAAGAACAAACTGGGCGTGAAGCAGGCCCGGGCCATCAAGCAGCAGGTGACCGATCAGGTAGAGCGGTACCTGGAAATTGAGGGCCTGCTGCGGATCTCTTCCCGCTTTGAAAATCCGATCGCCGGTAAGGTTGTTCGCACTGGAGAAGATATCGAAGAAGCAGTCAATGAACTGCTGATCGCCTGGAAGCTGGGCTTTAACGCCCTGCCCAACGTGATCGAACTGCTGGAAGAAAAAGAGATTAAGGTCATCGAGATCGAAGCAGCTCCGGATTTTGACGGCTTATCGGGCTGGGCGGACGAGCGGATACCCGTCATAGTAGTCAATAAGCAGTTTACCATCGAACACAAGCGATTCACCGCCTTGCACGAACTGGGGCACCTGCTCCTGAATTTTGCCGAAGGTCTGGACTCCAAATCCATAGAAAAGCTCTGCCATCGTTTCGCCGGCGCCATACTCATCCCGCGAGAAACCTTTTTCACTGAACTGGGCGATCACCGGTCCGGCATTTCGTTGCCGGAACTCATCTCCGTAAAAGAGGCCTACGGTATTTCGATACAGGCGCTGATGGCGAGGGCCAGGGACCTGGACGTTATTTCGGAAAGCACCTATGTCCGGTTCCGGAAGTTTGTCAACCGCAACCGGAAGGAGGAGGGATGGGGGCAATACCAGGGAAAAGAACAATCCGGCCGCTTCCTGCAACTGGTCTACCGGGCCGCATCGGAGGGCATTATCTCAATGAGCAAGGCGGCTAACCTGGCCGGTAAAAAACTGGCGGTATTTCGTGAAGAGTTCGTGGCGCTATGAAGGTAGTAGTAAATGATGCGAACATTTTGATCGACTTGGTCGAGCTACAACTGCTTCCGCATTTCTTTGAGTTGGAATACGCTTTTCATACTACTGACCTGATCCTGGAAGAACTGCGGGAGGATCAGCAGCAAGCGCTTATGCCTTACGTAGATATGGAAAGGTTACAGGTCAGCGAAATGACGGATGACGATCTAATGGCGGTTTATGAAATAAAGACGCAGCGTCCCAGCCTATCCGAGCAAGATTGCTCCGCCTTCTACCAGGCGCAATCTCTCCAGGGGATCTTACTGACCAGCGATAATACACTGCGCAAGTTTGCGAAAAGCCAACAGGTAGAGGTACACGGGCACCTGTGGATCTTTGACCGTATGGTTGAAATGGAAGCCATTTCTCCGGCACATGCCATCGAAAAACTGGATGAGCTGTGCGAAACAGTGAATCCGCACCTGGGCCTTCCGCCGGCGGAGTGCGAAAAGAGGAAGCTGAGCTGGGGACAATAGCAGAGGCCGTTTTCGTACTTATTTTGTACCTCTAAATCATTTGATCGAAGCCAAGTTGTTTATTTTAAAGGATTTGTAAGTCTTTCAAACTTCCTGTATTGGGAAGTAGGGCCCCTTACTGCGCATGCGGCAAGCTCCCCGGCACATCAGGAATACCCGTAAGATACACCCTGTCCG
>CAYVVK010000203.1:0-6939 GCA_964454855.1 uncultured Phaeodactylibacter sp.
GCGAACTGCAATTGCAACGATTTACCATCAATTTTATCCCGAACTCACGTTAATTAGCCGCCAAGCGGCAAAAAAAAAGGGCGGGCATTTCTCGAATGCCCGCCCTTTTGATCTGCCGCTACCGTCCTTATGCTACCAAGTCATATCATCGTCGCTGACGTCAAATTTTTTCTTGGAATCATTGGAAGGTGTGGTTTCAACCACATCGTCGCCGCCGTTCTGCTGCTGCTCCTCCTCCTCGCGGCGGGCTTCAAACTCTTCGTGGCGGCGCGTGTATTCGTCATAATCATACTCCGGCATCAGTTCTTCCTTCACGTGGTTGATAACGTCTTCGAGGCTGTCGAGGAAACGGTTGAAGTCTTCTTTGTAGAGAAAGATCTTGTGGCGCTCATACCCTTCTCCGTTAAATTTCCTGGTGCTTTCCGTAAGCGTCAGGTAAAAATCTTCTCCCTTGGTTTTCCGCACGTCAAAGAAGTAGGTCCTTCTCTTTCCGGCACGCACTTTCCTGGAGTACACACTCTCAAATCTTCTTTGGTTTCTCTCGTTATCCACTTTGATTGAGTTTAGTTAACTGAAAATATTACCGATCACGAGGCTGCGCCGTATGGGTTACGGCCTCGTGATAAGCATACTTCCTTTTACAAAAGTAATTATTTGCGGAAAATTTCAAAAAAAATGCCTGGCAAACTGACGGACGCCCCCGGGGCAAAAAAAAGAGCACTTCCGACAGGAAGTACTCCTTGTTTATTTGATATAGTTAGAATGAAAGCCTTTTAATCGTAGCGGGCTCTTTCTCTGCAATTGGGCTCCACATATATTTTGGCGTAGGTGAGCAGGCCGGCGGAGCAGCAGCTGATGCAGGAAACGGCCGTTTGGCAACTTCCTTCCGCCATTTTGCGCAGTTTTACCTTTTCGCGGGCAACGGCCAGGCTGCAGTTCTCTTGGAGGCAGTTACCGGGCTCAATGCCATACCGCAGTTCGACTTCTACGGCAGGGGCCACAGAAGAAGGCCGGGGAATGTCTTCGGCCTGGCATCCGAAAATGAGCAGCAGGATCAAAAGGAGGCACAGGATAAGGTTGACGATTCTCATGTTTTCAGGGTTTTAATGTGGTGTTGTTCATCCTTTGCAAGATGGCCACTTTTCGGCCCGGAGACATGGACTATTCTTCTAAAAACCAGGACAATTCTTTCATTTTGGGGGTAAAGCCAGGAGAAAGAGGAGGGGAACTAGTGAAGTCGGCAGTAAATAGTTGACAGTCGGCAGTCGAAATAATCAACCGGTTATCAATCTATTATAACACCAACTACCTGTCAATTAATTAACTCCCAAAGCACTAGGATTTTAGCCGGCCTGCTGCATACCGGAGACTGCGAGACAAATCAAAAATCCTGTCGGGAAGGATTTACTGCAAACTGTAGACGGGGAGGCCGGGACCGCATACTGCCCATTGCTCTACCCCTCCGCTTCCGCTTCTTCCTCCAGGCTCTGCTTCTCATACAGCTCATAGTAATAGCCCCGTTGTTCCAGCAGTTCCTCATGGGTGCCGCTTTCGACGATGGCGCCATCGTCGAGCACGATGATCTTGTCGAACTGCAGCAGGGAGTAGATGCGGTGGGTGATGATGATGGCGGTCTTGTCGGCCAGGGCGCCGGAAAGATAGCCGAGGATCTGCTTCTCGGTCTTGGTATCCACGGCGGAGAGGCAGTCATCGAGGATGACGATATCGGGCTTTTTGATGAAGGCCCGGGCGATGGACACGCGCTGTTTCTGGCCGCCGGAGAGGGTAACGCCGCGCTCGCCCACCGAAGTGTCGAAGCCGTTGGGCAGTTCTGCGATGTCTTCGTAGACGGCGGCGTGGCGGGCAAATTCCTCCACCTCTTCGCGAGAGGCATCGCGTTTGCCGAAGGAGATGTTGTTGGCGATGGTATCGGAAAAGAGGAACACATCCTGCGGTACGTAGCCAACACGGCGGCGCAGTTTGGAAAGGGGCTGTGCGCGAATATCCTCCCCGTCGATGCGGATGGCGCCCTCGGCCACGTCGTACATGCGCACCATCAGGTCGGCGATGGTAGTCTTGCCGGAGCCGGTGCGGCCGATGATGGCCATCTTCTGGCCGGGTTCCAGCTGGAAGCTGACGTTCTTAAGGGCTTTGATGCCTGTATCTGGATAGACGAAGGTTACTTGGTCGAACTCCACTCTGCCGGCCATTTTTTTCCCATCCTCTTTCTCCACTTCAGAAGAGATCTCCGGCTCGGTGTTCAGGAATTCATTGATGCGCTTCTGGGAAGCGGCCGCCTGCTGCACGATGGAAGCGATCCAGCCGATGGCCGTCACCGGCCAGGTGAGCATGTTGACGTAGATGACAAATTCGGCGATGTTGCCCGGGGTGATCGTTCCGCGCACCACCTGCAGGCCACCTACGTATACCGTGATCACGGTGCTGGCGCCGATGAGCAGGATCATCAGGGGGTAGAAGAAGGCGTCTACCTTGGCCAGGTCCAGGGATTTTGCCTTGTAATCCTCACTCTGGCCGGCGAAGAATTTGATCATGGGCAGCTCCTGTACGTAAGATTTGACAACCCGAATGCCGGAATACACTTCCTGGGCGCTGCTGTTGAGCGTGGCCAGCTGCTTCTGAATGACCTCGCTCTTTTTGTTGATGAGGTTGCTGACGTAGTAAATGGAGATGGAAAGTATGGGGAGCGGGGCCAGGCTGTACAGGGTCAGCTCCACACTCACACTGAGCATGGAGTAGATGACCAGGATGGTGAGCGAAAAGAGGTTGATGCCGTACAGCACCGCCGGCCCGAGGTACATGCGCACTTTGGATACGTCCTCGGTGATGCGCGACATGAGGTCGCCCGTATTGTTCCGTTTGTAGAAGGCCAGGCTGAGCTTTTCGTAGTGATCGAAGATCTCCTTGCGCATGTCGTACTCGATCAGGCGGGACATCACGATGATGGTCTGCCGCATCAGGTACATGAAGATGCCCATGAGCAGGGCGAGGATGAGAACAATGACACCGAAGTACAACAGGCTGCGCCCCAATATCCTGAACAGTTCGGGCTGCAGCCCGAAACCCTGAAACATACCGTACAGCCCGATGTTCTCCACCACCAGGTCCAGCGCCTCGCGGATCATCTGCGGCTGCAGCACCCGGAAGTAGTTGGACAGGGAGACAAAGAGGATCCCGGAGAGGAATCTCCATCGGTACTTACTGAAAAATTTATTGAGATAAGCTAACTCTTTCACGGCAGTTCAGGTTCTTCGGTTGGTGTACAATCCTATTAACCAACGGGACGGAGATAAGTTGAGAGGGGAGTAGAAAAACGATCCTGCGTTGTCATCACGGGAATCTCCGCCTGGCCAACAGCGAATTTTCCGCTTTTTCTCTGGAAACCATACCGCATTCCTCTTATCTTTGGGGTGCCCAAACCAGAAAAAAAACCGAATTAATGAAGAACCGAATTGTAACTCTTGATGAATTCATCATCCGCCGACAGAAGGATTTCCCCTTTGCTTCCGGAGAACTGACGGGCCTGCTGCGCGATATCGGCGTGGCGGCCAAGATCGTCAACCGGGAGGTCAATAAGGCCGGGCTGGTCAGCATCCTGGGCAAGGCCGGGCAGGAGAACGTCTCCGGCGAAGATGTGCAGAAACTGGACCTGTACGCCAACGAGAAGCTCATTGACTGCCTGAAGAACAGCGGCGAGTGCTGCGGCATCGCCTCCGAAGAGCTGGAGGATTTCATCCCCATTCAGTCCGTGGCGGAAAAGTCCTCTAAGTACGTGGTCGTCTTCGACCCGCTGGATGGCTCCTCCAACATCGATGTCAATGTATCGGTAGGCACCATCTTCGGCATCTATCGCCGGGTGAGCGACCCCTCAGGCTCGGTACAGCTGGAGGATTTCCTGCAGAAAGGCACCGACCTGGTGGCTGCCGGCTATGTGCTCTACGGCACGTCTACGCTGCTGGTCTATACCACCGGACGGGGGGTGAACGGCTTTACCCTCGACCCTTCTATCGGCGAGTTTTGCCTTTCCCATACGGACATTCAGATCCCCGAGCGCGGCAATTACTACTCCGTCAACCAGGGCTACTACCTGAAGTTCGACGTGGAGATGCGCCGCTACATCGACCACTGCTCGGATATGAACCTGCGCCTGCGCTACATCGGCTCCATGGTGTCCGACATCCACCGCAATCTCTTCCAGGGGGGGATCTTCCTGTATCCCAACACCCGGAAGTATCCGCAGGGCAAGCTGCGGCTGGTGTACGAGTGCAACCCCCTGTCCTACATCGTCGAACAGGCGGGCGGCAAGGCCATGACCTGCCAGCTGGAGCGCATCCTGGACCTGCCCGTGGAGCACCTGCACCAACGGGTGACCATCGCCATCGGCTCTCCGGGTATGGTGGATGAGATGAAGGCCTTTGTGGAACGCTACAGCGCCGTGCCTACCTTTCGGTAACCATTTGCCTGCTGGTAGGATCAATAGGTTGAATAGACAAGCCTAAAACCTTATCTTTAAGGCGAACTACATCCTGAACCCATGGAGAGAGGAATTGATTTTTCGGAGGTGAAGCAAGAGTATGGCCCCAGGCAGGGGATCAACTATGTGCTGGCCATTGGTATTGACCGCTATCAGCACTGGCCCCCTTTGGAAAATGCCGTTAAAGATGCCCGGGACTTCATCCAGGTGCTGGCCCGGCAATACCAGTTTGAAGAGGAAAACGTCACCTGCCTGTTCGACGATCAGGCTACCGAGGCTAATATTTATAATGCTATCCGGGAGCTTAAGCGCAAGATTACCCCACAGGACAACCTGGTGGTGTACTACTCCGGCCACGGCCACTACGATAAGGATTTCGACGAGGGCCACTGGATTCCGGTCGACGCCAGGACGGATATCGAAGACCGCTTCATTTCCAATTCCAACATCATCACCCGCATCAACGCCATCGATGCGCAGCACATCCTGCTCATCATCGACTCCTGTTTCTCCGGCTCTCTGGTGGTTAAAAAGCGCAATGCGGTGCTGGATGAACACTTCCGCTCCCGCCGCATCCTCAGCTCCGGGCGGGTGGAGACGGTATCCGACGGCCGCCCGGGAGAGAACAGCCCATTCGCCAGCGGGCTGATCACCTACCTGAAGCGCAATACCAAACGCGCCGTGAATACCACCGCGCTGGTGCAGTACGTCAAGGAGTACATTGCCGGAAAGGCACGGCAAAACCCGGTGGACGGCCGCATTCAGAATTCGGTGGATGAAGGCGGAGAATTCGTCTTTCACCTCAAAGTGAGCGAGGAGGAATTCTGGAAGAATGTGCAGGAAGACGGCTCAGCGAAAGCTTACGAGAACTATCTGGACTATTATCCCAACGGGGCCTACGCCACGCAGGCCGAGCGGCAACTGCTGGCCCTCAAAGAGGAAGGGGCCTGGAAAAGCGCCAGGGCCAAAGACAACGAGCTGGCCTACAAAAACTACCTGAAAAAATACGCCGGTATGGGCAAATATCTGGAGGAAGCCAGAAAACGCCTGGATGCCCTGCAGGAGAAACACCGGCAGCGGCGCGAATTGCTGGAGGAACTCTCCCAGAAAGACGTAGAGCGGGAAAAGATACAGTCCCGGTTTCAAAACCTGATCGACAGGGCGGAGGGCCTCTTCCAGGACAAGAAACTGGAAGAGGCGCGCGAGGCCTACCGCGAGAGCCTGCACTACTATATGGAAGGGTTTGCCCCTGCCTATGAATATATCGAACAGCAGGTCAATTTCTGTACCAATGGTATTGCTTTTCTACAACACTACCAGAACGGAGAAGCGGCCATGCAACGTGGCAATTACCGCCTGGCCCTGCAATACCTGAACGAGGCGGCCAAAACCGGCGATGACCCCAGGATCGAAGACCTCATTAAGGTATGCCGGCAACGCCTGGCTCGCCCTACCCCTACCCCTCAGCCTCAACCTCAACCTCAGCCTCAACCTCAACCTCAGCCTCAACCTCAGCCTCAACCTCAGCCTCAACCTCAACCTCAACCCCGGCCCAAAAAACGGAGCAGCTTCCGCTGGCTTTTTATTCTGCTGGGGATAGTCATTCTTTCCTCTATTGCCATCATCGCACTTCAGGATACCTACGAAGGTGATTATACCTCTTCCGATACTTTTCCTCTGGAGGAAGAGGCAGTTTACGCTGAACCGGCCTCACCTTCTTCATCAGGGCAGGCTACTGCCCCCGGAGGTAATGCGGATCTCATCCTTGGTTCCTGGCGGGTAACTGACCTGACCTCTAATGGCATATCCGTGCGGCAGATGGGCATAGAGTATCAGCAGATGCTCGAACTGCTGCGGTATACTTTTACCTTTTCCGAGGGCGGCACTGTTGAGATGTCCAGCTCTGTGGGCTCTGAGGTTCAGCGCTATCAGGTGAAAGGCAATTCCTTATCTCTGCAGTCTTTTTACCAGGCCAGCAACGGCACCATCAATGAGTTGAACGACAGCCGGATGATGGTCACCTTCCTCATGCCGGATGGCTATGGCGGCACTTATCCTATGTCCATTCACTTCAACAGAGAGTAACATGGCTTTGGCCGTTGCGAAAAGGATGTTTGTCTGTAACAAAATGGTTTTTAATCAAAACCTGCCTGGCCCTGCAATTTCGCCTATGGAATATCTACCGGAAGCTTCTGTGGCGAAAAAAAGGCAAAGTGAGATGCCCCAGGCTGAAAAAGAAGATCACCAGGAGCTTACTCATCTGGCGTTCGAGCCGGGTATTGCAGCCCGGCGCATCTCCTTTTCTTACCGCCCCTTCCACGGCATCTCCCCACTGAATACGGTATACAGCACAGCGGCCACAAGGGGCGCAAGTACCGAAATGGCGATGATCAGGAAATAAGAGCGCGGCACTTTTGACCGTTCTATCAGTTCTGCCAGAGAAGAAA
>CAYVVK010000203.1:6949-10081 GCA_964454855.1 uncultured Phaeodactylibacter sp.
GCCGGCGAAGATCAGGCTGATCAGGGCGGCGAGAAAGCTGTTCACCATCCACAGGGCCAGATAAATGAGGGTTTGTAGCAGGAAGATCTCCAAAGGCCGTAAACGATGCATGGCAAGAAGTTTTGGCCTAAGCTAGGCAGAAAATGGGAAAGAGGCGAAGAAATTCTGCCGGCCCGGGTTTGGGGCCTGCCTGCCACCCTCTCCGAAAAAGAGCATGGCTGCCCCGGGAGAGACGGCCATGCTCATATACGCTAATTTCTTTTTCTGTGCAGATCAATAATCCCGGAATACCCGGTTGGCGTTGCGGTTGAAATTATCCATCATGTCGTTGCCTTCGAAGTAGTCAGAGCCCTGGATTTCATTAGGGGCGTCGCGGTACAGTTCCTGCATCCACTGCGGGTTGTTGCGCTCTCCTATTACGTCGGAATGGAGCAACAGAAAGCCACCCGGCGCCAGGGAAGGGTTGTAGAAAATAAAGCGGACGTTGTTCTGGTTGGTGCGGGGCATCTGGTTATAGCTCCATACCTCGTAGGGCGGAGCGGAAGGTTCGGTATCCCGCATTTCGACATCATCCGGCTGGCCGTATTTGAGATAGACATAGCCGCGGTCGGTCTCAAAGCCGTGGCGGAAGCCGGAGTTGAACTTTTCGTCCACAGCCTCGGCCACCTCCATATATTTGCGGTAGGCAAATTCCGGGTTGTTGGGGCTTTCCTTGGCCCAGTAGCTGAACAGGTAGAGGCGCTGTCCTTCGAGATTGTCTTTGCGCATCAGGGTATTGACCATTTCCACATCGCCCGTGGGCATTCTGGGCGTAAGTGCCCGTAGGCTGTACTCCAGCTGCTCGGCATTGAGCTTGTTCACGAATTCCTCCTCCAGGTCGACTTCGGCCATGGCGACGCTTTCCTCTTCGATGAGGGGGTTGCTGCGCTGGAAGAAGATGCGCTTTTTGCTGAGCAGTTCCTTGCTGCGGTTCCTTACTTCCACCGCCAGGTTGTAGTTGCCGGAAGGCAGCTGGGAAATGTCCATCTGCACCAGCAGCGGGATGATGGGCTGCGGCTTTTGCCGTTTATGGCCGATCATTACTGTTTCCTTGGAATTGTTTTCCAGCTTTTCTATGAAGTAGCTGACGAGGAAGTCCTCCCCGATGGCCTGGTCGGCATTGTAGACCTCATTGTAAAAGATGAGGGAGGAAGCATAGCGGCCGTAAAAATTGTAGGGCAGGGGCTCCATCAGAATGCCGTTCTTGATGAACATATTGTCGGGGTTTTCTTCCGCCCGTTCAAAGGAAGCGAGCAGTTGCAGGCCCGATTGTTGCAGGCCGTCGCCGCTGTAGTCGAACTGTATGTCGGTTTGAAACTCTTTGGCGTTTTCCGGCCGGTTCAGGTCCTTAATGGCCACGACCAGCTTGTACTTGCCGTCCTGCAGGCCGTAGCGCTTCATATCGATAAAGTCAAGGGGGCGTTCCGCCACGGGGCTGCTGAGGGCGTATTTGTCGAACTTGACGATCTCTTCTCCCTGCTTGAAGAGAATGACCACCTCGACGCTGGCCTGAATGGTGGAGTCACTGACGGACTGAAAGTCCACTGTTCTGCCGGAAATGTGCAGGTAGATCTCTATATAACTTTGTGAAGGGCTGTTAAAGGTGGCATAAGATACGCTGGCGTCCAGGGCCAGGAGCGAGGCGCTCATACCCAGGAAGAACAGTAGGGCGGGAATATTTTTCATCGTAGCATATTTTAATTCAAGATAAGTGATGCTTTCGATATTAACGGATACGATATTAATGAATAGTCAGTTTTCAAACAGTTTGTTAATTGGGTGGAGTTCAATTTATGAGGAAATGGCCAAGATGAAGATTACTTTTATAACAATTTACGCAAAAATTGGTTCCTTGTCCAGTGTTTTGCGCATTTCCATCCGCAGGTAGGCGTAGGTGACGGCGGCGGCCAGCACATCGGATATGGGAAAGGCATACCAGATACCGTCCAGGCCCAAAAAACGGGGGAGGATCAAGACAAAGGGAATCAGGAAAAAGCCCTGTTTGGTAAGGGTGAGAAAGAGGGCGGGCTTTGCCTTGCCTATGGCCTGAAAATAGGCGGCGCCCACCAGTTGTACCGTGATGAGCGGAGTAGCAAGAAAGGCGATGGCCAAGGCAGAAGGAGCCTGGGCCAGCAATTCCGGGTCATTGGTGAACAGGCTGACGATCGAGCGCCGAACAGATTAAGCAGAGGTTCTTTGAAAAAGGAACCCGTCAGGAGCACCGCCATGACGATGAGGAACGTCAGGCTGGCCATATTGCCGAAGGTATGGCAGGCCTTGCGGTTGTCTTCCCCTCCCAGTGCCCGGGAAATGATGGAGCTGCCGCCCACGCCGATGGCCATGCCTATGCTGCTGATAAAAAAGGTAATGGGCATGACTACGGTAATGGCGGCAATACCCAGCGTACCTACCCAGCGGCCCACAAAGATGGTGTCTACGATAAAATAGATTGACATGACGAGTATGCCGATCGAGGCCGGAATGGCCATCTGGGCCAGTAAGGGCCCTATGGGCTTGGTGCCGAGCTCTTGTGAACGTTTCATTACTGAGGTTTTCCTGTAGTGAGGTTGGGAAACGCCAGGTATAAACATTTATTCCGGCTTTTCGGCCTAGCCCGCGCTTCAACTATTTCCCGCTTCAGGTGCATATTCAATTATATTACACCTGAGAACATCCATGAGGGCCATACCCAAATCCGCCGGGCTTCTGCCGAAGCTCAGATCCTTTGGCCCTTTCCAGGGCATCGATGAGGCCGCCCTGCAATGGCTTATCGACAAATCCGAGTACAAACGGTACGATACAGGGGAATCCCTCTTCTATTCCAGCCAGCCCGTCAACCACATCCTGCGCAATGCCAGGGGTTATGTCAAGACCGGCAAAGGCCTGATGACGGATGAACAATTCCCAAAAAAATGGAAGCGCGAGCGGGAACCTTTCCTGCTGGAGACCTGCCAGCCCGGCATCTTCGCCGCCGGTGATGTGCGCTCCGGCGCGATGAACCGCGTGGCCTCTGCCGTGGGGGAGGGGGCCAAGGGCATTAAGGGATCGCGCAACAATAAATTACCCATTTAGACTCGTTCTTTTGCGCGCTAA
>CAYVVK010000204.1:0-2448 GCA_964454855.1 uncultured Phaeodactylibacter sp.
CCTATGGTATCCTGCTCGACGCGGTCGAGCCCGAGAATGGTGCCCATCACGTGGGTACCGTGGTTGCCGCAATCCTGGGGGCGGCTGCCCGCCGCCCAGGCCTGGGCAGCAGGAATATTGTGGCCGGCATATTGCACTTTCAGCGCCGCATGGGTGGGGTCCTGGCCGGTATCGACCACCAGGGCCTTTCGGCCGTAGCCGGTATAGCCCATGGCCCACATCTGCGGGGCGCCGATGGCCCGCAAGCCGGGTTCCGTGCCGCCGGGGGCCGGGGGCAGGTATTCTTCCTCCACCGCCGTAGCGTCTAGCCTCACCTCACTGTTCAGGAATATCATTTCCACGGCCGCATGATGGCTTAGTTTGGCGATGGCGGCCGCATCGGCTTCGAAAAAGACGAGGTTGGTGATCCAGAAAGGGCGGATGGTTTCGGATCTCAGGCCGGGCAGGGCTTCCAGCTCCTTGACAAAGGAAGGCTGGGTGGCCGCGGCTTTGGCCTTCAGCTGAGTGACGACTTCCACCGCCCGTTCTTCCAGGCTGGCGCCGCGGGCGATCAGTTCTTTTTCCAGCGCCCGGACAGGGAGGCGGCCTTTGAGCAGCACGTATACCGAGTGGAAATCCTGCGGTTTGTCGGCCAGCTGTTGCAGAAGAGGGGTGGAAACCTTATCGGCATTGAGCTGCGCCAAGGCGCTTTTGCTGCTGAAAAGGCAAAGCATGATCAGCAGGGCAGGGAGTTTTTTCCATACTTTTTCCATCACACAGGGGATCTGATTGGGTGTTATCTAATGTTGCAACTGCGAATTTAGGGAAATTGGAAAAGAAGCAGGGGTATTCTTTGTTGAAAAAGGCGGGTAGTGTCGTGAATGGGCGTACGGGGGTAAGAGCTTGGGAACACGAATGACGCCGAAGAACACGGACGAGCACGGATGATTACCGTGCTCGTCTGTGGGTTTTCGTATTGCGTTCTATATTATCTGGCAATTAATACTTTCTGTGTCAGCTTTTGGCCCTGCGATCCCGCCTGCGCTGAAGATCGCGGCAGGAGGGTGATCCAGTAGATGCCTTCCGGCAGTTGGTTTACGGATAGTTCTATGGCCTGGCCTTCCATGATCTCCGTGCGGCGGTGCAGCATTTGCCGGCCCAGCATGTCCACGAGGAAGATGTCGGCTTCTATAGGCTGAGGTAGCGTGAAGGACAGGTAGAGCAGGTCCTTAGCCGGATTGGGAAAGACATGGAGATCCATTGATGCCTCTACATTCTTCACGGAGACCACATCGCTTTCTGTGACCACCACGGTGCCTTCGGCGCTGCTCGCACAGCCGGCGTCGGTGATCACGGTGAGCAGTACCCGGTAGGTGCCGGTATCGGTGTAGGCGTGGATGGGGTTCTGTTCGTTGCTGGTGCCGCCATCGCCGAAGCTCCAGGCCCACTGGCTGATGCCGGCGGCCGGGCCGGTGAAGGCCACTTCGTTCAGGCCGCTGGCCAGGTCGATCTCGGTATTGCCTGGCTCGAAGCTGATATCACTGGGGCCCGAGGTTTCTGCTACATTCACTTCCACCGGGCTGCGGCCGCAGAAATAAAGGTACTCTATTTCCCAGTCGTAAAAGTAGAAGTAATTAATGGAGCCGGCGGTGGAGCCGGTAATGGAAATTACATTGTCTACTTCGTAGGGATAACTCTGTATGCCGAGATTAAAGAACACGGGTTTCCCTCCCTTGAGCGTGATCTCATAGCCCTCTCCCGGCTGCAGCCTGATGTTGAGGGGCACGCGGTTCTCCCCTGCCTGCAGGGAGACGATCTTGGTAACCGGGCTCCCTTCAGGAGTGGTGACCGTGACCAGGCGGTTGCCGGCCTCTTCAGCGTACATTTTGACGGACTTCAGGACACATTCGGCGAAGACATCGAATTCCAGGCCTTCCTGAAGGACATCCAGCCGCTGGCCCGTTTCGGGCAGTTCTTCTCTTCCCACTCTGGCCTGGGGGGCGACTTCCATATATACGGTACGGTCGATGCTGCTCTGTACCGGCAGCAGCAGTTCTTTGCCTTCGCCGAGCAGCTCGCCTTCTACGGCAGCGGTGTACCAGCGTACGGTGGCATCGCCTTCAAAATCACTTTTCAGCAGGGCCTGGCCGCCGCTGCAGGCCGGCAGGTTGCCGGCCACGGTTCCCGTCAGCGGTTCATTGTCCAACAGGCGGACGTCCTGCTTCAGCTGGTTGTTCAGGGGGCGGGCGTCATCCTGGCCGTTAACTTTGGAGATGAACACCCGGTAGGTGTACTCTCCGGCTGGCCGGCTGAGGGCGGGCAAGGTAATGGTTTCCCTGCCATTTGCGGGGATGTCGCCTTCCCAGCGGTACTGCACCGACGGGCCAGTCAGGGCGTGGGAAAAATCAAGCGAAGTAATGGGAAAAGGGCTGTTATTTTCTACGGTCACGGTAGCGCTCATGCTTTCCG
>CAYVVK010000204.1:2458-3497 GCA_964454855.1 uncultured Phaeodactylibacter sp.
CACGTCAAGAAGGATGGCGTCGCGCTGGCGGCTGGCGGGAGGCGCCGGCTGGTGGCCTTCATCCAGGAGGTATTGGTAGGCCGCCGGCACATTGATCAGGCCCTTGCCATAGGTGTTGTCTTCCCCTGCCGGGCCCAGGTCGGTGGCGGAGTGGTAGAGGGCCAGCAGGATGTCGTCGCCCGGCAGGTAGGGGAAAGCTTCTTTCAGCAGGAGGACGGCGCCGGCGACGTGGGGGGCCGACATAGAGGTGCCGGTCTGGCTTTGGTACCTTTCTCCGAGAACAGCAGACCGAATGCTGGTGCCGGGAGCTGACACTTCCGGCTTGATCAGCAGGGAGCCGGCGCCACCACAGATGCTGGGGCCGCGGCTGGAACTGCCTTCAACGGTGAAGTTGGCCGTGTTGGCATTGACGTTGCCGACCGAAAAAATACGCACCAGGTTATTGTTCATCATGGCGGGGCTGTTAATGGTCTGTGCGCCCGGGCCACCGTTTCCTGCCGCCCACACTACAGCTATTCCTGCAGTGTGAAGGGCGATAGCGGCATTGCCGTTGGCGCTCAGCGTGCATTCTCCTACTCCCGGTTCGTTGCCTCCCCAGGAGTTGTTGACCACATCCGGCCGGTCATCGGAGGTGTTGGGATTGCCATCGGGGTCGAGCGCCCACTGCAGCGTAGCGGTGGTGCCCAGCACGGTGTTTTCAAACGTACATTCACTGAGCCGCACCGGCCCGCCCAGCCACTGGGCGTCGAAGGCCACGCCGATGGTGTCTTCCAGTTCCCGGTCCAGGCCGACCGCAATTCCAGCTACGTGTGTGCCGTGGTCGCTGCAGTACTGCGTCTCGCCGGGGCTGGCCCAGGAGGAAGTCAGCGACTGGTTGTGGTAGGCAAACTGGTTGTGCAGGGCGGGGTGCTGGTCGTCCACCCCGGTGTCGATGATGAAGGCCTTGCGGCCATAGCCGGTATAGCCCATCCTCCACATCTGGGTGGCGCCGATGGCTTCCAGCCCGGGCTCGGAGCTGCCGAGCAGCATGGGCGCCGGG
>CAYVVK010000204.1:3507-10060 GCA_964454855.1 uncultured Phaeodactylibacter sp.
GGGGCGGCTTCCTGGCCTTCATCCTGAATGGTGACCTTATGGTTGAGGGCAATGCGTGCAATATCTTCGTTCCAGCTCAGGGCACTGATGGCCGAGGGCAGGGCTTCAAAAAAGATGGCGTTGGTGACCCAGAACGCCTGGATAGATTCCGCTTCCAACCCGGGGGTGGCCTTCAGGGTTCGCAGCAGGGCCGGCTGGGTGGCGGCGGCCTTTTCCTGCAGGCTGGTGACCACCCGGTAGCCGCGCTCCTCCACGGAGGCTTTATTCTTCTGGAGCTCGGCCTCCAGTTCGTCCAGGTTTACCTGCTCTTTGAGCATAATGTAAACAGAGTGGTAAGCTTCGGGCTGCTGCGCCATGGCCTGCAGCAGGCCGGGCGCCACTTTGGCGCTGTTGATATCTTGTGCCTGAAGGGCAGACACGGCAAATACGCTCAGAAGAGCCAGGTACAGCCTTTTCAGGCCGTTTGTTTTCCATACGTTTTCCATGATCGACATTAAAAAGGTTAAACAGAACTAAAAAATATGGGTAGTTTTTTCGTAGGGCAGCTACTATTTCAGTTGGCAGTTGGCAGTTGGCAGTTGGCAAGGATCAACAGCTTATCAATTTATTATAACACCACCTACTGTCAATTAAATAACTCCCAAAGCACTATGGTAGCCTCTGTTCGGGGAGAAATTAGAAAGATTGCCATGCAAAAATAATAAAATTTTTTGGCGGAAAGTTTTTCAGCGGGCAGAATTATTGTCGCATTTTGTCTTCCAGTTCGCTTATTACGGCTTCCAGGCAGGTGGAAAACTCCTTTTTTAGTTTGTGTTCCCAGAAACGGAAGACGGTCCAGCCTGCTTCCTGCAGCTTGCGGGTATTCTGGCGGTCGCGTTGCATGTTGCGCTCTATCTTGGGGATCCAGTACTCGCGGTTGCGCTTGATCTTGGGCTTTTTCTCTTCCCAGTTGTAGCCGTGCCAGAACTCGCCGTCTACGAAAATGGCGACCTTGTACTTCTTGATGGCAATATCGGGCTTGCCGGGCAGGCCTTTGACATCTTTCCGGTAGCGGTAGCCCAGGGCCCAGAGTGCCCGCCGTAGCTTCAGCTCCGGCTTGGTGTCCGTGGAGCGGATCTTGGCCATTAGCCTGGAGCGCTGCTCGGGTGTGTAGCGGCTCTGCTCCTCGCTGAAGGCGGGTACTTTGATGGGCTCTTCCTTGTCGTTGTTTTTTGCCATTATGAATATTTCATGCCCACGGCATGGGGAACGCTACCAATATTGCATGCCTGACGGCATGTGCCGCTCGTTCACTACATTTCTACTACCGATATTTCCATGCCTACGGCATGAGGATGTTCGGTAACAATATAACAATCCTCTCCTTAAGCCCGGGCGCAAGGCTTTTAACGCTCTGCCTGCGAAGCAAAATTCGGGGACTGCTCTTGTCCGGGCATTAACAATCTAACAATCTGCTCCTAAAACCGGGAGCAAGCCCTTTAACGTCCTGCACACGAAGCAAAATACGAAAGCTACTTCTGCCCAGGCATTAACAATTCAACCATGTAACAATTTCCAAAGGGGAGCTGTTTTGAATAGAGAAAAAATCAACTTATGAAAAAGCGACTGGCCTTAGACGACATCCTCGCCATGGAGCGTTTTTACCGGCGCAACCTGATGAACATGATCTCCGGTTTCAAGAGCTGCGCCCTAATTGGCACGATCAGCCACCGGAAAGTGCCCAATGTGGGGGTATTCAATTCTATTGTGCACATCAGCGCCACCCCTCCCCTGCTGGGCTTTATCATGCGGCCGCTGACGGTGCCGCGGCAGACCTATCACAACATCAGGGCGCGGGGCCATTTCACGGTCAACCTGGTGGGGGCTGATTTTTACGAGCGCGCCCATCAGACCTCCGCCAAGTATGAGGAGGGCGTTTCCGAGTTTGAGGCCTGCGGCCTTAGCCCCGAATATTCCGAAGCCCACCCGGCGCCCTATGTGGCGGAAAGCCCGGTGAAGCTGGGGCTGGAATTTGCGGAAGAGCACCACATTCAGGCCAACGGCGCCATTTTTATCGTAGGAAAAGTGGTGGAAGTACTGGTAGAAGAAGAGCTGATCACCGAAGACGGCCACCTGAAGCTGGAGGAAGCCGATTTGGTGGCTGTGGCCGGGCTGGACACCTACTATCAGCCTGAAAAACTGGCGCAACTGCCCTACGCCAGGCCGAAAAAAGAAGAGGGTTGATCGATAGCGGCAAAACAAAATGGGGGCGGGGCTTGTACTAATTGCTGCATCGTCCTATATTAGTGGGCTTATAATAACAACAAAAACTAACCTGATCATAACATGAGTAGAAGAAAAGGAATGTTTGAATCGCACAACCCCGTGATGAAGGAAAACGCCTACCGGCAGGCCGCTCAGGATACCCTGGACGGCGATATGGCGGGCTCCCGCTCGGGCAGTGTGGATACCATGACCGTCTCGGGAGCGGTGAACAAATCCCTGATCCTGGGCGGCATCATGCTGCTCACGGCCATTTATGCTTTTAGTGCGCCCAGCCAGCTGATGATGTGGGGCGGAGCCATCGGCGGCCTGATCGTCGTAGTGATCGCCTCTTTCCGGCCGCAGTATTCCCCCACCCTGGCGCCCGTTTATGCGGCCCTGGAGGGCCTGTTCGTGGGGGCTGTTTCCGCCATTTATGCCAGCGCCTTTAACGGCATCGTTTTTCAGGCTGTGACCCTGACCATGGCGGTATTCTTCCTGATGCTGTTCATCTATAAGACAGGCCTGATCAAGGTGACGAGCAAGTTCCGTACCGGGGTGTTCATGGCCACAGGCGCCGTCTTTGTGGTGTATATGCTCAGCTGGGTGCTTTCCATGTTCGGCATCAATATGCCGTACCTGCACGAAGGCGGCGTGATCGGCATCGGCATCAGCCTGCTCATTGTAGGAGTTGCCGCATTGAACCTGCTGCTGGATTTTGACAATTTTGATAAAGGAGAGCAGTACGGCGCGCCCTCCTATATGGAGTGGTTCTCCGCTATGGGCCTGCTGATCACCCTCGTATGGCTCTACATCGAGATCCTGCGGCTGATCGCCCTGTTCTCCTCCAACGATTAAACAGGCATGGCCTGAAAATAAAAAGCGGGCGCGGGTGGCACTCTGAGTAGCCATCCGCGTTTTGCCATTAAAAACCCTTCCTTATGAATAGCCAGGAAAGACAGACGCTCAAGAAGAAGATCATCGAAACGATCGCCAAGACGGAGGAGCACCTTCGGCAACTGGAAGAGATGACCCAACCTATCGGGCCGGAAAACGCCATTGGCAGGGTAAGCCGAATGGACGCCATCAACAACAAGAGCGTTTCGGAAGCCTCCCTGCGCTCTACCCGCCGTAAATTGTCGAGCCTGCAACTGGCCCTCTCCAAAGTGGATAATCCGGACTTCGGCCTGTGCACCCACTGCAAGCAGCCCATACCATCCGCCCGCCTGATGTTTATGCCGGAGAGCACGCGCTGTGTGCGCTGTGCGGAACGGTAGCGCCGGATTTATCCGGCGGGGCTAAGGGCCGGAGAAGCGCAACCTGCTGCTGCCCGGCCCTGAAACGGCGGATTCCCTATGGTTTTAAAACACCTGTCGGTGAAAAGGAAAGTTTCCCGGGAAGGAAAATACGGCACAGCCATCGGCAGCAGCAGAACTGGAAGCCACCGCATCAAAATGATCATGGGCTGTGTCTGTGTGGGAAGGTGAAAGGAGGCCAAAAAAAACAGGGTAACTACGCACGAGGCGCAGCACCCTGTATAACCCCAAAAAACCAAATGAAAACAATCTACATATAAAGTCTTTATCGAAAGATGTCGATTTTTCTTATTTCGGGTGAAGTAGAACTCCTTAGCTCTACCTTAGTGTTTCTTTAACCCAAAGTTAAAATAATTTTTTTTAAGCAAATACAGAACTCAGTGAAAATTTGCTGGAGGCTTCCATTTTTTTCATCGTTTTGCAAATATTTCCCTTTTCAGCTTTTTTCGTCGCTTGAGACATTGCACTTTTGCAAAGTCACTCTGGCTATGCCAATTTAAAATATTTTTTTAAAAATCCACAACCAATTGGTAAATTATTGTTCTGACAACGACCTTTCAGCTGGCAGAGCCATTTTCAATGGCATAACACTAAAACGAAAAATAAGTTGGCTAAAGTAAAGAAAATTTTTGCCTGCACCAGCTGCGGCGCCACTTCCCCGAAATGGATGGGCAAGTGCCCACACTGCGGAGAGTGGAATACCTATGTAGAAGAAGTGATCACTAAGGACACGGTGCAGGAAGCCAAGCATAAGTCCTGGAAAGCGCAATCTGCAAAGCGGGAGCCCGAGCCCATTCCCCTTCCGGACATACAGGCGGGCAATACCAGGCGCCTTGTCACCCCCGACGGGGAACTAAACCGGGTGCTGGGCGGGGGTATCGTTCCCGGCTCTCTGGTGCTCATAGGCGGGCAGCCGGGCATCGGCAAGTCCACTTTGCTGCTGCAGGTGGCGCTGCATACACCTGCTACCATACTGTATGTCAGCGGGGAGGAAAGCGATGAGCAGATCAAGATGCGCAGTGACCGCATTGGCGGGCAGCCCGAAACCTGCTATATCCTGGCCGAGACCAATACCAATAAGATACTGAAACACGCCCAGAAGCTGAGGCCCGGGCTCATCATCATCGATTCCATTCAGACCCTCTCCAGCCCGCATATCGAATCCATGCCGGGCAGCGTATCTCAGGTGCGGGAGTGTGCGGGAGAGCTGCAGCGCTTCGCCAAAGAGAGCAACATCCCGGTCTTCATTATCGGCCACATCACCAAGGAAGGCTCCATCGCCGGGCCCAAACTGCTGGAGCATATCGTAGATGCGGTGCTGCAGTTCGAAGGCGACCGCAACTACACCTACCGCATCCTGCGCACCATTAAAAACCGCTTTGGCAGCACCGACGAGCTGGGCATCTACGAGATGCAGGCCGACGGCCTGCGGGAAGTGGCCAACCCTTCCGAATTGCTGCTCTCCCAGAAAGACGAAGACCTCAGCGGCAGCGCCATTGCCGCTACCATCGAGGGCATGCGGCCCATGCTCATCGAAGCCCAGGCCCTGGTCAGTACTTCCGTATACAGCAGCCCGCAACGCTCCGCTACCGGCTTCGACCTGCGCCGCCTCGGCATGTTGCTCGCCGTGCTGGAAAAGCGCAACGGCCTGCCCTTCGCCCAGAACGATGTCTTTCTCAATATCGCCGGCGGCATCCGGGTGGACGACCCCGCCATCGACCTGGCCATTCTCAGCGCCCTGATCTCTTCGCTGGAAGATGTGGCCATCCCTACCCATGTGTGTTTTGCCGGAGAAGTGGGCCTGTCGGGAGAGATCCGCGCCGTCAACCGCGTGGAGCAACGCATTCAGGAGGCCGACCGCCTCGGCTTCCGGGAGATCTTCATCTCCAAGTACAATACCAAAGGCCTGGACCGCAACCGCTACGATATACAAATACGGACGATCGGGAAGATACAGGAGTTGTACGAGGCCTTGTTTGAGTAGTTTCGGGCAGGGGGGATTTGGGCAGGTCCCATTTAAGATTTACCCCAGGGCGGAGCAGCTAATGGCAGAGCGCACATCCTAAATCTGAAATCCCTCAATCGCTGAATCCTCAATCAGGGCGATTTAGGGATTTCGGATTTGGGGACGGTGCTGCCAGGGGCAAAGCTGCAAATCAAGAATCAAGATTCAAAAATCCCACCTTACGGATTCTTGATTTTTGAATCTTGATTCTTGATGTGTGATTTGGGATCTCACCCCCCAACCTTTTCCCGAAAAGCCACCATGGTATCCATCAGGTTATCACGCACGATGGGGTCGATCAGCCAGCGTGGGAAAGAAGTTTCCTGCAGGTGCAGGATCGAATAGGTGACCCGGGCCTGGTTTTCTCCCGCAGGCTGAAACTTCCAGATGCCCTCAATGCCCCATAAGCGCTTGATGCCTTCCTGAGGTGGCATACGGCTATCTTCTACAGAACGGTAATGCACCAGGGTATGGCCTCCTTTTTTTACCACCTGGTACCGCATCAGGCAATCCTGGTCGTTGAGCGGCCAGGGCAGGTTGTACCTGATGTACATCAGCCAGTTGTCGCTTCCCGCTCCTTCGATGGCCTTCACCTGAATCGTGCTTTGCATCCATTCTTTCGCTCCGGCACAATCCTGAAGCGTAGCCAGCGCCTTAGTATGGCTGGCGTTAAGCATGAAGCTGGCCTTGAGTTCGCGCGTTTGCCGGCCTTCTCCCTGAACATCAAACCAGCGTTCGTAAACGGTGATGCCCTTGTCTTGTTTGACCTTTTTGAAGGAGGCGGTGGAATGAGCCGAGGCCAGAGCAAGCGGCTGAGCGGCCCCCTGCTGGACAGCGAAGGAAAGAATGGCAATAATTAATACGATGGAAAATCTCTTCATAAAGATAAGTTTTCGGGAAAAATAAATGTTCACAATATAGTGAGTAGGCGGACAGATTTATTTTACTTATACTGCTTCGGCAGTAGAGCCTGAAACGCTTTATTCTCGAG
>CAYVVK010000205.1:0-10051 GCA_964454855.1 uncultured Phaeodactylibacter sp.
CATTCCTCCACAATTAAATGCATGAAGCGGCTTACTGCTCTGGGCCATGACGTATACCTCTACGACCAGGCCGGTTCGGGCCTGTCGGACCGGCTGGAACACTTCTCAGATATATCCATCGATTATCACCTCCGGGACCTGTATGAGATCATCACCCAACAGTTGGAAGTGGATAAGGCCATTCTCATCGGACATTCTTTTGGCGCCAAGCTAGCTGCCCGTTTCTCAGCCCACCATCCGGAACTGGTGGAACAGATTGTGTTCTCCTCACCGGGAGAGCTGTGGCCGCCGCCAAGGGATTCCTCCGGCAAGATGAGCCTTGAGGCCCGATATCCCGTGCCGGATTCGCTAAAGTATATCGCCCCCTATCGTTTTGTGGAGGAGGTAAACCGTACCGCCATATCTCCCAAAGCAATTATGGCAACCTTTGGCGCCCTGGTATTCGATCGCAAACTCGTTTCCGACCGGCAGATGGACCGCATGCTTAATACCCTGGCAACCAAATTCACCCGGGGAATGGTATGCGATGAGAACAATGTACTTCCGGAAGAGGGCGGCGGCGGCCTGTATGCTTATCTGGCTACCAATCAGGGAAGTGGCCTGTCTGATATTCGGCCTAAGCTGCAAGAGCTTGATATTCCGATCCTAGTCCTTCACGGGCAGTGCGATTTCATTCCCTACGCCTACGCCTATGAGTATGCCGCCCTTTACCCTAACAGCCGTTTCGTTTTCGTTGAACGTGCAGGGCATATCATCTGGTGGGAACAACCGGAAGCTTACCTGAACGCCATTAGGGCTTTCTTAAAGAAGGACTAAGCCGGGAGCATATAAGAGGCAAGGCACAACAAAAGCCCGCTGGGATTGTATTATCCGGGACATCGCTATGTAAGACTTCTAGCCGTGATTCCCTGCTAATGATATCCGTCATCATCCCCACCTTCCGCCACTCCCCCACCCTGGCCTGCAGCCGGCAGCAGATCCTGGCCTGCCCGATGGTAAAAGAGCTCATCATCGTGGCCCATGAACAGCTGCGGGGCCAGATCAGGGCTGATGGAGAACGGGAAGTTTTGACTTTCAGCGCACGGGCCGGAAGAGGATACCAACTACTGGAAGGCGCCAAAAGAGCTTCCGGAGAGGTATTGCTCTTTCTGCACGATGATACCCTGCTGCCTCCTCAATGGGATAAGTGCATCATGGAAGCCATGCGGGAAGAGCGCGTGGCCGGCGGGGCCTTTTCCCTTACATTTAATACCCACCATTGGTTTTTGACACTACTCATTCGCCTTTCCGGCCTGCTCTTCCTCCTTACCGGAGAACTCTGGGGCGACCGCGGGCTGTTCATTAGAAAAAAGCTGCTGGAGGGCCAGGACGACATTCTCGATGTGCCCATCATGGAGGATGTCCGCCTGTCTCATTTTATGAAGCGAAAAGGAAAAACCGTACTTTTGAAAGCTGCCGTGATGACCGATGCCGGCACTTTTCTGGAAAAGGGGCTGCTCCGGCATACCCTTACCATTATAGCCTGCCGGTTGCTGTATAGCCTGGGGGCCAGCCCCCGGAAGATATACCGGCTTTATTATACATAATACACCCTATATCATCTTCATTTCAAACCGGCACCTGATGAAAAGCCAGAGAAATTCAGCCTTTTTCCTGCTACTCCTTGCCTTTCTCCTGAGCAACTGCGGATCTCGCAGCCGCCCTCCGGCTTCCGGCGGCAATGAGCCTACGGCAGAAGAGCCCACCGCTCCCGCCGGCGAATTCGAAAAGGCATTCCTCACCGAAGTAAATGCCCTGCGCCAGAACGGCTGCACCTGCGGCGACGGCCGGCGCATGCCGCCCGTGCCGCCCCTGCATTGGAACGACAAACTGGAAAGCGCCGCCCGCCGCCACGTTCGAGACCTGGCCCGCCACGATCATTTCAGCCATACCGGCACCGATGGCAGCACCATGGCCGGCCGGGTGGAGGATGCCGGCTACCCCTGGGCGGCGGTAGCGGAGAATATCGCCGTTGGCACCAATACTCCGCAGGAAGGGGTGGAACAGTGGCGAAAAAGCAAACAGGGGCACTGCCAAACCATGATGTCTGATAAATACCGGGAAACGGGCGCCGCCTATGAGGATGGCGCAGAGGGAAGATATTGGGTGATGGTAGTGGCAAGCCGATAAAATGATACAGAGGATGGCAAAAGAAATATGGGGCTGGCTAAGCCACCCCTCCGCCTGGCTTTCCGCCGCCTGGCTGCTGGCCATCGCGCTGGTGAACCCGCAGGGTGATTTCCCCTTGAACGACGACTGGGCCTACGGCCGCAATGTATACCACCTGGTGCAGGAAGGCCGCCTGCAGTTCAGCGACTGGCCGGCCATGACGCTGATCGCCCAGGTGCTCTGGGGAGCGGCCTGGGCGGAGGCCTTCGGCTTTTCCTTTACGGTACTGCGCTGGTCCTCCCTGGCGCTGGGCGGGGCGGGCCTGCTGGCTTTCTACGCTGCCCTGCGGGAAATGGGAGCCGACAGAAGGCTGGCTGTGGGCAGTGCCCTGCTGCTTGGCTTCAACCCGCTCTACTTCTCTCTTTCCTTCACCTTCATGACCGATGTGCCTTTCCTCGCCTTATTCCTGCTTTCCATTTTGTATTTCCTGAAAGCCTGGAACAGCAGGCGGCTCCGGCACATTACCCTGGGCACTGTTTTTGCCATCGCCGCCACCCTCATCCGGCAGTTCGGTTTGCTGCCGCCGCTGGCCTTCGGCCTGGCCTGGCTGGGGCGGGAGCGCAGCCTGCGGGCCCTTTTGCCCGCCTTCCTGCCGCTGCTCGGCTGCTGGCTGGCACTGAAGGGATATCAGGCCTGGCTGGCGCAACTTCAGGGCCTGCCGCCCCATTTCGGCCAGGTGGAAAGTATTTTCGGCAATTTATTTTCGGAGGCTTTTTGGAAGAATCTGCTCTGGCGGCCCGGCGCTTTTCTTTTTTACTGGGGCTTCTTTCTGCTGCCCTTTTCGCTCTGGATGGGCCCTCCCCGGCCAAGACAAAAGACGGAATGGACCATGCTGGCCATCGCGGCCTCCCTGACGGTAATGGCTGCCATACCCGCCTGGCCCCTTCTTCCCACCGGCAACATCTGGACGGGCCTGCGGCTAGGCCCGCCCGTACTCAAGGATGCCTATTTTGGGGAAAACCTCTATCCGGTAATGAGCCCAGAGGCATGGTGCATACTGAAGATAATTGGCTTTGCCGGAGGAGGGTTGCTGCTTTGGCAGGGAATGGTTTGGGTTTCAGGGTTCAGGTTTTGGCGAACAGTGAAACACCCTCCCAAAGCCGCCATTCCTGCCCTCGCCCTGCTTGCCTATTTGTTTTACCTGCTGTTGTCCTATTATTTTTTCGACCGCTATCACATCCTCTCCCTGCCACTGCTGATGCTGGTACTGACAGGGCTGCCGGCCTCTCCGCTGCGCTTTCCCCGCATGGCCGGCCTCCTGTTGTTCCTGATGGCCGCCTTTTCCATCACCGCCACCCATGATTACCTGGCCTGGAACCGGGCCCGCTGGCAACTGCTGGAACACCTTATTAATCAAAAGGGCATTTCCCCTGCTGAGATCGACGGCGGCTTTGAGTTCAACGGCTGGTACGATACGGGGCCGCGCAACCCGATACGGCGCTACGGCAAAGGCTGGTGGTTTGTAGATGAAGATGCATATGCCGTCTCCTTCGGCCCACTGGATTGCTACGAGCCTTACCGGGCGGCACCCTTTCCCCGCTGGCTGCCGCCTGGCCGGGACAGCGTTTGGGTATACCAGCGGCAGCCCGCAGCCTCTGCCGACACACTCTTTTGTGATGCTGAACGCCTCAGTGCCGACGGCAAGTACCTTATCTCCTCTCGCCCCTCCCTAAAAATGGGCAATGCCGCCTGCCGGGACAGTAGCCGGGCCCTTTCCGGAAAATACGCTGTGCGGCTGAAGCCTGGCTGTGCCTATGGTTTCACCACCTGGCTGGAAGGTGTTGGCCCCTGCACCACACTAAAAGTGAGCGCCTGGCGGTATGGCGGAGGCTCCTCCGCCGGCATCGTCCTCTCCGCCCCCGATGCCGGGGATTTTCACCAAATGGAATCCCATCATGTGGTGGATAGAAAGGACGGCTGGGAACAGCTGGAGCTGGAACTTACCCTGCCGGAGCATTATCCGGCGGAGAAGGTGGTGGTTTACATTTGGAATCCCGGGGAGGAGGTGGTTTGGTTTGATGATTTTCGGGCGAACATCTCCCCTGCCCTACTCCTTCCATTAAATAAAAACAAAGATGAAAGTACTCGTAATACTATCCAGGGTGCATATGAGATGTTCGAGGGAGATCAGCCAATAGATGAGGCGGTGGATGATTTGGAGTGATCAAAGAGGATAGAACACCGGGATCAGAAAAGTAGCCAGTATCCAGAATATCAGGTTCAGCGGTGCGCCCACCCTGATGAAGTCCGAAAAACGATAATTGCCGGCGCTGTAGATCATGGTATTGGTCTGATAACCCACCGGCGTCATGAAGGAAGCAGAACCGGCGAAGGTGATGGCCAGCAGCAGAGGGATGGGGTCCACCTCCAGAGAGCCGGAGATGGAAATGGCGATGGGCGCCAGCAGGGCTGCCGAAGCGTTGTTGGACATCAGCTCGGTAAGCAGGGATGTGAGCAGGTACAGGGCCGAGACCAGTGCAATGGGGCCGTAATTTTCGCCGATGAAGTGGATGAGAAAGTCCGCCATCTGGTTCGCTACACCGCTTTTTTCCATAGCCGTACCCAGGCTCAGCGCTCCCGCCAGCAGGAAGATCACCTTCCAGTCGATGGCCTCGTAAGCTTCCTGCATGTTGATCACGCCCAGCACATTGAGCAGTACGATCGCCGCAATCGCGGCGATCATGATGCTGAGAATATTCATGGAAGCCAGTAGCACAACAGCTGCCAGCGTAAGGCCGACGATGATCAATTTCTCTTTATCGACACCTTTGATGGCCGTTTCGTTGATGGAAATAAATGGGGCTCCCCGCTGCGACTCCATCTGGCGCAGCTGATCGTAGCCCGTCTGGTTGGTTTGCAGCAGCACCATATCGCCGGCCTTCAGTTCGATATCTTCGAGCTGGTCGTGTTTCAGGCGGCCACGCTGCCGGATGGCGAGCACATTGGCGGAGTACTTTTCAGAGAAGTTGAACTCGTTCAGTGTTTTTCCCTCTAAAGCAGAATTATTGAGCACCACTACTTCCAGCAGGATGATCTCTTCCTCGGTGAAGGAGGTATCCTGCAGGCTTTCCGCCACCCGTATCTCTTCTTGTTTAATGACCGACTTGATGTGGCCGATATTGCCGCGCACCAGCAGGCGGTCCTGTTCCTGCAAAACAGTTCCTCTTCCCGGTTTATCGATCAGTTCTCCGTCGCGGCGGATCTGCAGGATGTCGATGTCCAGCCCATCTTCGAAAAGAGCATCTGCAATGGACTTGCCCACCATGGCCGAATTGGGAATGACCTCAACCTCGGTGAGGTATTTGGCCATTTCATAGGTTTGGGAGAATGGCACGCCTGTCTTGCCGGCGGGGATCAGGCGCGGCCCTATCGTCAACATATAAAGTACTCCCACAACGAAGATGACCAGGCCAAAGGGGGCCATCAGAAAAAGGGAGAAAGGCTCCAGGCCATTCTCCTCGGCAATGCCGCTGACCAGCAGGTTGGTGGAGGTACCGATGAGCGTGCAGGTGCCGCCGAAAATGGCGCCAAAGGATAGGGGCATGAGGTATTTGGAGGGCCTTTCCTCTGCCCGCTGGGCGGCGTTGGAGATGATCGGAATCAGGGTAGCCACCACCGGCGTGTTGTTGACAAAAGCGGAAATGCCCCCGACTGATGCCATCATTACGCTGATGGAGCGCTTATAGCCGCCCTCGATAAGCTGTTTCAGTTTTGGCGCTATCGTCTCTATGATACCGGTTTTGATCAGGGCTGCGCTGAGTACGAACATGGCTCCCACCGTTACGGTAGCGTTATTGGCAAAGCCTTTCACGCCTTCCGCGGGGGTGATGACACCCGTGATCACCAGCACGGCAATGAGGAACAGGCCCACCAGGTCTACGGAAAAATACTCCGTGACAAAGAGAATAATGGCCAGCAGGATAACGGAAATAGTGATGATGGCGTCGATGCTCATAGAAGCGTTTTGTCAGCTTTTCGTAAGTCTTATCGGCGGGCTTTGACTGTTCGCCAGAGATAAACTCGTATAGGGTAAAACAGAGACCATTCAGGCCATGTTTGCCCTTTAAGAACATAATAATACCGCCACACTATAGAAAACATCCTTCCCATTCCTGGCCTTATATCAATAAAAAACCATCCCCACCATGAAAGCCATGATCCTCAAATCCGTCACCGACATGCGGGAGAATAAGGAGCCGCTGGAGCTGGCGGACCTGCCCAAGCCCAAGCCTGAAAAGAAGGAAGCCCTGCTCGAAGTCCATGTCTGCGGCGTCTGCCATACCGAGCTCGACGAGATCGAGGGGCGCACGCCGCCACATAAGCTGCCCGTAATTCTGGGGCACGAGGTGGTTGGCGAAGTGGTGGAACTTGGCGAAGGCTGCGAGCGCCTGGAAAAGAACCAGCGCGTAGGCGTCGCCTGGATCTACCATGCCTGCGGCGAATGCGAATACTGCACCAGCGGCCGGGAGAACCTCTGCCCGGACTTTCAAGCCACCGGCCGCGACGCCAATGGCGGTTATGCAGAATACATGACGGTACCGGAAGATTACGCCTACCCCATTCCCGATACGTTTGAAGATCCCGAGGCCGCGCCCCTGATGTGCGCCGGCGCCATCGGCTACCGCTCCCTGCGGCTTTCCGGCCTGGAAGATGGCCAGAAACTTGGCCTTACCGGCTTCGGGGGGTCCGCCCACCTGGTCATTCAGATGGTGCGCCACAAATTCCCCAATGCCGAGATCTACGTCTTTGCCCGTAATCCCGACGAGCGGGAATTCGCCCGCGAACTGGGCGCCGTGTGGGCCGGCGATACCACCGATTCCTCCCCGGAACCCCTGCACGCCATCATCGACACCACGCCCGTCTGGAAACCCATTGTGGAAGCCCTGAAAGAGCTCCGCCCCGGTGGCCGCCTCGTCATCAACGCCATCCGCAAGGAAGATGACGACCAGGGCTATCTGGAAAATATCGATTATGAAAACCACCTGTGGATGGAGCGCGAGATCAAAAGCGTGGCCAATGTCACCCGCAGGGACGTCCGCGAATTCCTCCAACTGGCGGCCGAGGCCGGCATCAAACCTACTTATGAGGAGTTCCCGCTGGAAGAGGCCAATAAAGCCCTTATGGAGTTGAAAACCCAAAAGATCAGGGGGGCAAAGGTGCTGAGGATACATTCGTAAGCCGGAAGGAGATAGAGCCTCTTCCGCGATGTGCAGGCCGCGCAGTTCCACCCGCTGACGGAAAAGAAGCAACAGGAATTTACGGGGCTCTTTCTGATACAGAGTTAGGAGCTTGTTTGGAGCCCCCACTTTGGGCTAAAAAAAAAGCTGCTTCCCAGATAATCTTCTGAGAAGCAGCTTTCTATTTATCAACCGGTCTGCCGGCTATATCCTGCCGGTATGGATGATGCTACTGTATGCGGTACTGCTTGGCAAAGAATACCGCCCGCAGCTTGACCGGTTCATCCACCCCCTCCGTAAACTCCTGGGTAGAGCGGTTGTAGATGATGGTGTAGATGTTGGCGATCAGCTCGTTGATGTCATTGAAGCGGTCCTGCAGTTCGAGGGCATTCTGGGCTTCTACGAAGAAGGTTTCGTTGCTGGCCAGCGCTCTGAGGTAGTTGGTATTGTACTCCAGTCCCTTGCCCTTCAGGCCGATCATGTAACGGGGGTAATCGGAAGCCTGTATCATCTGCTGGTTTACCGTGGGGTTATCGGAGCCATTGTCGTTGCCGTCAGTAAAGGCGACGATCACTTTATCGGCTACGTCCAGGTCGGCCTCATCCATGGCCTCTATACCCGCCAGTATGCCGTCGCTCAGGCGCGTGAAGGTCTGGGCGTCCAGGTCGGGATAGGGGAAGGTATTGATGGCCTGTTCAATGTCATTGATGTTGTTGGTGAAGGGATAGGTGATCACCGTATCGGCAAAGAGGGTCAGGCCGACGAAGCTCTCGTTGCTGGTTGTTTCAAATACTTGCTGGGCGAAGTCGATGGCGTACTGCTTAACCTTCTCGCGGTCGGCGCCCAGGGAACTGCTCACGTCCAGGCAGAGCATGGTTGCGATCTTGGTCTCTGAAAATTCCCTTTGGTTCTTGAATTCCGTTTGCTCGAACCAGCGGTCGCCGGCCGGGCGGGTGGCGTCGAATTCCTCGATGGTCACGCACTGGGCGATGTAGTTGAAGTCCTGGTCGCTCAGGCGCAGGTTGGGAATGCGGATGACGATCTTGTTGCCCTCCTGTGTGGGCTGATATTTGGTAGTATCGTACTTGACGCGCTTATCCGTTTTTTCGGGGATGATGTTGGCGGTGGGTTGCTTGCCTTCATAATTGGTGTAATCGAAGCGCAGGACAATGGCGTCGCGGATGGTCACATCCTCACAGGTAGGCTGAGGGATCTCATCGGGATTGCCTTGTACGGGTTCATCTTTTTTACAGCTGGCGATACTAAGTATAAAGGTGGCGATCAGCAAAAACATTGGGATCCGGAACATAGCGAGTGTTTTCATTAGAAATAAGGTTTTACCGTGGTGAATAAAAATGACTTACGGCTGGGGTATCCGTCACTTGCATAACAAATATTTCCGGCCAAATATTCTTCAAATAGTCTTAAAGTTTATTTAAAAATCCTTTCCGTGTTTCTAAAACCTGGAAGCGTTTCCCACTTCTACCCTTTACCTTTTACAATTTTACCTTTCACTCTTTCCTCCACTTCCCGCACCGTTTGCCGAGCCGAGCGCCCCACGCCGATGAGTGTAGCGGAGGCATAGCCCGTCCAGCTGCCATAACCCACCAGCCACAGGCCGGGCTGGCCGACGGCACGGGTATTGTCGGTACGGATGCGCCCATTTTCATCCCGGATGTACAGGGTTTCCAGGTGATCCAGCGCCGGGCGGAAGCCGGTGCACCAGATGACGGCATCAATCCGCTCTTCCCGGCCATCCGCCCAGCGGATGCCGTTGGGGGTGAAAGTTTCAAATGGAGGCAAAGCTGCTAACACGCCGCGCTCGCGGGCTTCCTTCACCGTCGGCACCATCACGATATCGCCCAGCCCGCCCGGAGGCGGCGTGAAGGGTTTACCTTCCTTCATGGCTTTATACCGGCGGGTAGCGGCGGTGAAGAGGTAGTAGCCATCCACCTCATCGGGCAGGAATTTGGGCGGGCCTTTGGTGGCCCAGAAGGTTTCCGCGACTTTGGAGACCTCCGCCAGCACTTGTGCGCCGGAATTGCCCCCGCCGACGATGGCCACGCGCTTGCCGCGAAAAGGCTCCGGCGATTGGTAATCCACTACCGTCCACTGCTCCCCTTCGAACTGCTCGCGGCCGGGATAATCGGGAATGTAAGGCCGCCGCCAGGTGCCGGTAGCGCTGATGATGGTGCGGGCGTAATATTCCCCCCGGCTGGTTTCCAGCCGGAAAAGGCTGTTTTCATAGTATACGTTCTCTACTTCCACACCGCGCCTGATGGGAAATTCGTAGCGCGCTTCGTACTGTTTCAGGTAGCCTATGACGTGATCGCGGCCGGGATAGGCTTCCTCAGTTCCGGGCATCGGCCACCCCGGGAGGGAGCTGTGTTCGGCGGGAGAAAAAAGGTGCAGGCTGTCCCACATCTCACGCCAGGCGCCGCCGGGGCCTTCATTGGCATCCAGCAAGAGATAGCCCAGGCTGGTGCGGCGTAGGTAGTAGGCGCAGGCCAGGGCGCTTTGGCCGCCGCCGATGATGATGGTGTCGTAGGCCTTCAATCGCATATACGTGGGGAACAATGTGAGGGGCTTACCGGTTCGCCCCCCTTTCTCCGCAGGGCTGTTAAGTTCTGCCCCCGCTCGCCCCTTAAATCCCCTAAAGGGGAAAC
>CAYVVK010000206.1:0-4693 GCA_964454855.1 uncultured Phaeodactylibacter sp.
CAATCTATTATAACACCAACTACCTGTCAATTAATTAACTCCCAAAGCACTAGTTATCTGGCCAATTCATGCTCGCTCCCCCATAAAAAAATCTTAAACGGGACAAGCAGCAGAACGCTATTTCCGGCCGTTATATTCTTGAATCCAACTTAAATCCACTTTAGCCCGAAAGGCAGAAATTTTATTTTTCCCGAATTTTTATAAACAATTCTATATCCGGGCCAGTTGACAGGTAACTTTTTTTGTTTGTTTGATCCCATCATATCAATATTGATTCGTATTTTTTTCTATTTGCCGTATCTCAAAAAATGAATCCTGCTAAAAGAGATAAGTAGGCAGACAGATTCGGTTTATTTATACTGCTTAGAAAGCAGAGTCTGAAGCGCTTTATTCTCAGGCGTTCCGGGCAGATTATTACATTGTTAAATTGTCATATTGTTCTGTCCGCCTACTTATGCGGCAGAGGGGCTGGTTCTTTTCACCATCCGGCTGTTTCCAACACCTTTACCTACAAGCAAAAAACTGATCATTAAAACTTTAATTCGCCGGCTTCCCAGGCAGGGAAGTACCGGAGTATTCTCTGCTTTTATTATTGCTAACTATAATTCGGATTACAATGAAAAAACTCTTACTCTTATTGGGGCTTGCCCTGTTTACCAGTGGCGTTCTACTAGCCCAAAGAACCATCACCGGAACGGTTACCGACCAGCTCGGCGAGCCGTTGATCGGCGCCAGCGTCCTGTTGAAAGGGACATCCATCGGTACGGTCAGTGATGTAGACGGCAATTATTCCCTTACCATTCCAGAGGAAGCTGCCAGCAACGTAATACAGTTTTCCTACACCGGGTTTCAGACCCGGGAAGTGGAGGTTGGCACGAGCAACGTCATCGATGTGGCCTTAGAGGAAGGTACCGTGCTCAATGAAGTGGTCGTAACCGCTTTAGGTATTCAAAAGGAATCCCGTTCGCTGGGTTACAGTATCGACCAGATCGATTCGGAAGAGTTGACGAAGGCCAGGGAGTCCAATATTGTCAATTCGCTGCAGGGAAAGGTGACCGGCGTGGTCATCAACAACACCAGCGGTAACCTGGGTGCTTCTTCCAAGATACTCATCCGGGGGGCCACTTCTCTGAGCGGAAGGAACAACCCGCTCTGGGTGATCGACGGCCAGCCGGTCAATGATGATCAATTCAACGCTTCCCAGCAGGGCAACCGCATCTCCGGCACCCGGGACTTTGCCAACGGCGCCGCGGTGCTCAACCCGGATGATATCGAATCGATGAGCGTGCTTAAAGGCGCCGCCGCCACCGCCCTCTACGGCTCGCGGGCTGCTGCCGGCGCCATTATCGTCACCACAAAGCGAGGGAAGACCAAAGGCGGTGATAACTTACAGGTATCTGTCAACACCTCTTATCGGATGGATGACCTTTTCGTCACCCCCGATTACCAGCAGGAATACGCCATGGGCTCGCTGGCCAAGTACGACTCTTCTTCCGTAGGATACGACTGGGGGCCACGTATTGTAGGGCAAAACGTAGCGAGCCTGCCCGTTACCTTTGAGCCCGGCCCTCTGCAAGCCGTAGACAACAATGGCGTGAACGATTTCTTTGAAACGGGTAACACCTGGATCAACAACTTCGCCATTTCCGATGGTAACGAAAAGTACGATTACCGCCTCAGCTTCGGCGCCCTGAACCAGACGGGCGTGGTTCCGGCTTCGGAACTGGACCGTTATAACGTGTCCCTGAATGCCGGCCTGAGGCATTCCCCCATGCTCCAGTCGCGCTTCGGCGTTCAATTCATTAAGACCGACACCCGGGGAACGGCGGCGGCGGGGGCCAACGACGTGAACATCGTCGGCCTGACCTCATTCAGCAGTACGCTGGACCCGAATCTCTACATCCCCTGGATCGACGAGGCCGGCAACCAGATCAACAATCCCGACCCTCAGATCAACAACCCTTACTGGATCCGGAACGAAAACCTGAACAACCGGGATGACACCCGTATCCTGGCCAATGCCGCGCTGACCTTCACCCCTTTCGAAGACTTCGAACTCACCGGCAGTTTCGGTTATGACTACGACCAGGACAACCGCTTCCTTTCCAACCGTAAGGGAACGATCACCCGCCTGGAGGGGAACTTCACCAGCGATAACATCAACAACATACAGATCAATACGGATATCATTGCCAAGTACTCCTTCGACATTACCCAGGACCTGTCTGTCTCCGCCCTGGGCGGCTTTAACTACAATAAGCGGGAACGGACAACCGAAGGGCTGTTCGGCAACGAGCTCCTGATACCGGAGCTTTTCTCTCCGGGTAACGTCAGGCAGAACGTACCCTCCCGAGGCTTCAGCGAACAGATCCTCTTCGGGCTCTACTCTTCAGTAGACCTGAGCTATCGGGACTGGCTGACCATGACCATCACCGGCCGTAATGACTGGTCATCAACCCTGCCACTGGAGAACAACTCCTACTTCTACCCCTCGGTCAGCACCGCCTTTGTGTTTTCTGATGCCCTGGGCCTGGCCAACGACTTCTTCAACTACGGTAAGCTGCGGGCCAGCTTCGCGCAAGTCGGTAATGATACCGGCCCGTACCAGCTGGACTTCCTTTTCTTCCCGGCAACCACCGCTACGGGGCAGTACGGCCTGAATCTCAACTTCCCCTTCAACGGCGCTTCGGCTTACACCAAGACCAATACGATCCCGCCGGCTAACCTGCTTCCGGAGGAACAGACCAGCTATGAGTTCGGCATCGACCTCGACTTCTTCGACTATCGCCTGGGCTTTGACGTGACCTACTTCAACACTCAGAACAAGGATCAGATCCTGGCCCTGCCTATTCCGGAATCCACCGGTTTCGGCGCCCTGAGGACTAACGTAGGCCAGGTGAACACCTCTGGCCTGGAATTCACGGTAGACGCTACGCCCATCCGTTTCAATAAGTTTGCCTGGAATACCATCATCAACTTCTCCAGCGCCAAGGTTGAAGTCGTAGAACTGGCGGAAGGCGTAGACCGGGTACTGCTCGCCAGTGCCTTCAACAGCGTGCAGGTAGTTGCCGAGGCCGGCGGCGGCTTCGAACTCCTGGGTGTACCCTGGCGCAGGGATTCCGTTTCCGGCCGCCCGCTCATCAATCCGGAAGACGGCACGCGTATCGCCGGCGAACCCAAAACCTTTGGTTCTGTGCTGCCGGATTTCACCATGGGCTTTGTCAACTCCTTCCGGATGGGAGACTTCAACCTGTCTTTCACCATCGACTGGCGGGAAGGCGGCGTCATGAAGCCCGCTACCGTTGAGGGCCTGCAGAACAACGGCCTGGTAGCCGAGACCCTGCTCAACCGGGAAGGCACCTTTATCGACCGGGAGGGCGTCATCGCCAATGCCGACGGCACGGTACGGGACAATGACGTTCCCGTCGCCAGCGCCGAGCATTTCTGGAATGCCCTGAACGACAACAGCGTGGCGGAACCCTTCGTTTTCGATGCTTCCTTTGTCAAGCTGCGGGAAGTGGCCCTCAACTACAGCTTCCCCCGGAACCTGCTGGGCAACAGCTTCATCCAAAACCTGGTCATCGGTCTGGAAGCGCGGAACGTGGCCCTGCTGTATTCCGTTATCCCTCACATCGACCCGGAAAGCAACCTGTTTGGCTCCGGCGCCGACGGATGGGGTATCGAGCGGTCTAACATCCCCAGTACGCGAAGCATCGGGGTGAACCTGCGGGCTACCTTCTAAATGTCATGGATGTTCCCATGGTGAATGTCATTAACCAAAAAAGAAGAACAACTGATGAAATATATAAAATTATCTATCCTATTTCTGGCCGGGTTGTTGATGCTCCCTTCCTGCGAGAAGGCGCTGGACGTCAACACTAACCCGCTGGCAGCAAGTTCGGCCGACCCGAACGTGATCCTGCCCTTTGTCATGGTGCAGTATTCCAGCCGGTTTACTACCGAGCTGGGCACCCGAATTATGGATGTGCCGCAGCACTTCTCCGCTTGCTTTAATAGCCCCCGTACCGGCCCGACGACCAGCTTCCTCACCGGGAATACCTGGGGCATGTATTATACCCAGGTGCTGGGCAACCTTGCTCTGGTAGAGCAGGACGCCCTGGCCGCCGGCGCATCGAGCAACAACGTGGCGGCCATCGCCAAGGTGCTGAAGGCCAAGTCCTATTTTGAATTATCTTGTATCTGGGACAGGGTGCCCTTTACCGAAGCGCTGAATGGGGTGGATTTCCCCTCTCCGAACTTTGACGAACAGGAAGTGGTGTTCCGGGGCTGCCTGGACATTCTGGATGAAGCCATCGGCCTGATCGATAAAGTACCCGCCGAAGGTGTACTCGACGTTTCCTCGGGCGACGTCCTCTTCGGTGGCAATATGGACAACTGGCGCCGCTGGGCCAATTCGCTGAAGCTGCGCATCCTGATGCTGATCCGCAATAAGGACACCTCAGTCGACAGCGAGATCCAGCAGGTCCTTTCTCAGCCGCTGATCGAATCCAATGACCAGGCGGTACTGTTGCCTTACGCCGGCGGCGGCGGCAGCAGCAATGCCTTTCACACCATCGTTACCGCCTTCTTTGGCCCGAGCAACGAAGCCGCACTGGTACACGGCCCGGGAGAACCGCTCTACGAGCTGCTTTCTCAGGGCGACCCCCGCTTCGACCTGTTCATCCTCGACCCT
>CAYVVK010000206.1:4703-10012 GCA_964454855.1 uncultured Phaeodactylibacter sp.
ACGAAGGGGGTTCTCCAGGTAATGGGTTTTTCCCCAATGCCAATACCGCTATTCTCCGGAATAACGCCATCCGGGCGAACCTTCCGCATATTATGTTCCTCCCTTCCGAGATCAGCTTCTATCGGGCGGAACTGGCGCTGCGGGGCGCTACCAACGAAGACGCCCAGGAATGGTTTAACCGCGGCCTGACGCAGATCCTGCAGTTCTGGGGCGGTGATATCCCCGGCGCCCAGATCACCCTGGACGACGCCACCATAGAGGCCTACGTGAACAGCCTGCCGCCGGTGGACCTGCAGATGGTGCACGAGCAGCTGTACCTGGAGTCCTTCCTCCGGCCCATCGTTGCCTGGAATACGGTGCGGCGGACCAAGGTGCCGGAAATGGAGCCGCCGTCCAACGCCATTATCACCACCATACTGAAGCGGTTCAATTATCCGCCGGATGAGGTGTCTTCCAATCCGAATACACCGGTAAACGTGAATACGGATGTACCGCAGTGGTTTGAGAATTAAGACGGTGAGCAGTAGGCAGTAGGCAGTAGGCAGTAGGCAGTGAGCAGTAGGCAGTGGGCAGTAAAACGCCCGGCTATAATGCTTAAAGCCTCACTGGCTGCCACTTTTGTAAAACTTTAAAAAATAAAGATATGAACTATAGGCCTTTTCTATTATTATTCGGCATTGCCCTGCTCTGGTCCTGCGGCAATGAATACGTGGTCGACGATTACTTCGACCTGGAGGAGCTTCCCGGCTATGTGGCTTTCGATGCTCCGGGCAACTCCGCCATTCTGGATGATGTGATGGTCGCCGAAGATGCCGGCACCGCCAGTTTAACCATTGAATGCCCCACGGGCACCTTGTCTGACGTCGCCGTAGAATATGAGTTCGGCGGCGATGCGGAATTCGGTGTCGACTACAACGTGGCCGGCGCTTCCGCCTCCGGAGGCAGCCTTACCATTTTATCGGAACGCGGCGACGTGACGGACCGTTTCAATTCCGACCTGGAAATCGAGATCCTCACCGATGGTGCACAGGACGGCGCTAAAACGCTGACCGTCACCCTGGTGAGCGCCTCTAATGCCGAAGGCGCACTTGCCGTAGGCCGTGGCGGCACGGATTTCCTGAAGACCGCTACTGTTGTTATCGAAGATATCGACTGATTGGAAGGCGGAAGTTGGAAGTTGGAAGGCGGAAGGCGGAAGTCGGAAGCCGGAAAGCGGAAAGCGGAAGTGGGAAAGCGGAAATTAGCAGATATCGCTTCTGAATTCCCACTGTATAATATAAGCTAGCCTGGATTTCAGGCTTTACCGAAGAACAACCCGGATCCTGGCTGATGCCAGGGTTCGGGTTTTGTTTTTGAGCCCGGAAAATCAGGGCGGGAGATACTAAAAAAGCCGGCAAAGCAGTTGATACTACCGTACTAACCAAGCTACGTCTATGAAAAAACTACAAGTCCTGCTACTTGCCCTGGCGGTGCTGTCTCTGAGCGCCTGCAACAAAAAGAAAGTAGCCACCCTCGAACGCGAGCTCGCCCTGAAGAACGAACAGATCGAACAGCTGGAAGAGCAACTGGACCATGCCCAGGGCACTCAGGCCAGCCTGCTGGACCGCATGGCCGACCTATCCATCGTCAATAAGGAAGGGGCCGAGAGCATCAAAAAGTCACTGGAATCCATCGGACAGCAGTATTCCTTCATTCAGGATCTGACCTCCAAGATACAGGCTAAGGACTCTCTCAACCTGGCCCTGGTGATGAACCTGAAGCGCTCCCTGGCGAATATAGACGACGAGGACGTGCAGGTGGAAGTCAAAGGCGGCTTCGTACACGTTTCCATCTCCGATAAGCTGTTGTTCCGCTCCGGCAGCTCGCGCATCAGCGAGGAGGCCAAGCGGGTGCTGGGCAAAGTGGCGGCTGTGATCAATGACCACAACGATCTCAACGTCACCGTAGAAGGGCATACGGACAACGTGCCCATCAACAACTCCTGCATTGCCGACAACTGGGACCTCAGCGTCAAGCGAGCTACCTCCGTGGTGCGCGAGCTGACGGAAGGCCACTACGTGGCTCCGGAGCGCATTACCGCCGCCGGCCGCTCGGAGTTTATGCCCAAAACCAGCAACGAGACCAGCGCCGGGCGCAGCATCAACCGGCGTACGGAAATCGTGCTGACGCCGGGGATGGACCAGTTCTTTGAGTTGCTGGAGGCGCCGGAGTTGGCGGATTGAGGGTGCGCCTGCCATTCCCGTGGGGCATGACAGGCTTTATCATTATCAACCGATGGACTCCTCCGTCCCCTTATCAAAAAAGTGCATTTTTCCCAGCTCGAAGAACAGGTCCAACTCTTGCTGCGGGCGGAGTGGCTCATCCGGCTTCAGGCGAGCCACCATCTGGCTATCCTGAAGCTGGAAAAAGGCGAAACTCTCGTGGCCCAGCCGTTCGATGAATTGGATCTTACAGTGGAGCGAGGCATAACCTTCTTCTCCCGCTGGCCGGCGCAGATAGATGGCCTCCGGGCGAATACCCAGCACCACCTCTTCGGCGAGGTATTTGCGTAGTTCGGGCCGCTTGTCAATTCTTACTTTAAACTTATGCCCGTCGCTTAGGAAATGAAGGCTTCCGCCTTCTTCCCCGATCCGGCCTGCTATGAAATTCATGGGGGGCGTACCGATGAAGCCAGCGACGAAAAGGTTCCTGGGGTGGGCGTACAAATTCTCGGGGGTATCCAGTTGCTGAATGCGGCCCTGCTTCATCACGGCAATTCTCTGGCCGAGCGTCATGGCCTCTACCTGGTCATGGGTCACATAAACGACGGTCGTCTGCAGCCTTTGATGCAGCCTGGCAATTTCTATCCGCATTTGCCCTCTGAGCTTGGCGTCTAGATTGCTCAGGGGCTCGTCAAATAGAAACACTTTGGGATGCCGGACGATGGCCCGCCCAATGGCGACCCGCTGCCGCTGCCCGCCCGACATGGCCCTGGGCTTTCTATCGAGTAGAGGTTCGATATCCAGGATCTTTGCGGCCTCCAGCACTCTTCTTTCAATCTCTTTTTTATCGAACCTCCTTATTTTCAAGCCGAAGGCAAGGTTTTGGTAGGCCGTCATGTGCGGATAAAGGGCGTAGTTCTGAAAAACGATGGCGATATCCCGGTCCTTTGGGGCTACCTCATTCACTACTTTATCCTCAATAAACAGCTTTCCGCTGCTTATTTCCTCCAGGCCTGCGATCATGCGCAGCAGAGTGGATTTGCCACAGCCCGAAGGGCCGACCAGCACCATGAACTCTTTGTCTCTCACCTCAAAATTGATGTCCCTGACCACCTCCGTCTTGCCGTAGCGTTTGGAAACGCTTTCAAAAATTATTCCCGCCATGAAATCCCGATTGGTTCTTTTAGTTCTTTTTTAAACAAACCATTAAGTTTTAAAAGCCGTTTTTGGAATATGCGTGATCCGACAGCAAAGGTCAAGTTCTCCGGAGGCGACGATGTAAAAGCCATCCATCTCGAAGATGCCGGTGGTAAAGACCACATCCTTTAGGTAGATCATATTTTCCATGCCTTTGGTGAGGGCCGGGTTGGCCTCCAGCAGGGGCTGTTCCACCTCAAGGTGCAAAATTTTTGCCGGGTCATCTTTGTCCAGCAGGCCCCAGTAGGTTTTATAGACCCCTACTTCTCCCTTTTCTTCCACCACATGAAATAAGAACAGCCATCCATCGGGGGTCAGAATAGGTTGAGAGCCTCCTCCCAGTTTGAGTACGGCCTGGCTGTTTTGCATGGGCCGGAGAAAAGGAGTGTCTACCGGTTTCCAATGCAGCAGGTCGGGCGAGCGGGCCAGGTTGATCGAAGGGCCGGGCCTGAAGGCCGCCCTGGGCGCGGTGGCAAAAAAAGCGCTGCCCAGTGGCCGGGTCAGGGCATAATACATACCGTCGACCATCCCTTCGAACAAGAGCATATCCTTGTTCTGATGGTCCAGGATGATGCCTTCCAGGGTATAGTTCAGGCCGTCATCAGACTGGTAAAGGGTCGTGGAATGCCTCTCGGAACTCACCGAGCAGGTCGTCATATAGTACTTCCCGTCAATACGGGACACTCTCGCGTCTTCAATGCCGTACTCCTGGTAGCCCTTTTGAGGAGCGATGATCTTATCGTAGTGGATGTGGGCGATGGCGCTCCCCTGTGCATTCAGTTCCACTGGCAATATCCAGGACAAGGAGGTCAGGGCCATTACCGGCGTAGGGGCGAAGTTTTTAAGCGTAAATTTCCGGGGGTCGGAAACATCCACTTCGTCTAAAGGATAGGCGTCGAGCGAGTATCCTTTTTCCTCATCCCAGCGGATGGAGCGGATCTTACCCGACCGGATAGGCTGCCGCAAGGCTTCGGCAATACGGGCCATCAGGATCAGGTTTCCATTGGGAAGCCTGGCCAAGCCCGGGTTGAAAGCGCCCAGGACGTAGGTCTCTTCCTGTATTTGTGCCCTCAGGGGAGAGTAGGACAGGTCAATATCGTTAGGCGTCAGTACAATTTTATCAAAAGCATAATTCGTCATTTTTTGTTTATTTAATTTTCATTTCTGAGGACCTCCAACGCCAAGGGGCTGGAGGTTATGGCCTGAATACTCAGCAGGGCTTCGATAGTGGATTCCGCCCCTGAATTATAGTTCACATCGGTTGCAGAGCCGATGCCGTCATACGTTCGCCCGCTTTGCGGGTGGTACATCTGCTGACGGGCAGGGTTAGCGCCAAAAAACCAGCGCCCCAGCTTACCGGCAGTGTGGGCATAAGCCGTATCTCCGGTTATGGCGTAAGCCTCCAGCGAAGCATACACCATCGGCCTGATGTTGTAAGCGATCTGGGGAAACTGTCGGTACTCCTGTATCCGCAGCGTATCTCCCTGCCCGGCCACTTTAAAGCCGCTGATATGCTCCTGGCTCAGGCAGTAGGGATAGAAAAATGTCACTTCCTTCAACCCTGCCTCGATAAAGGGTTGATGTTGGAGGGTTCGTCCGGCATACAGAAGTGCGTAGGCCTGGCTATTGCCCCAGGCGTGCCAGTTGTTCCGCCAGCTCATAAATGCTCCGTGGGGAAAAGTAGCCTCATCCCCGAATTGAACGCCCAGCAAGAGCCGGCCAAACCTCAACAATTCGGCCTTGACCTCCGCCGACGGCCGGGCACGATAAAAATTAGCCAATCCGATCATCAGGACCCCCACCTGGTCGGCTCCTACCTGGGTAAGGCAGCGAGGGATCATTACCCCCTCCAGCTCGATGGCATCTTCCTGCCCCAAACACAAGCGTTCGATATGGGGGATCAATACCTCC
>CAYVVK010000207.1:0-9987 GCA_964454855.1 uncultured Phaeodactylibacter sp.
CGTGGTGCCGCCGGTATACCTGCACCGGCAGAAGCGGCCGCTGTTTGCCGCTCAGCTGATCCGCTTTGAGCGGGTGCGGCTGGAGGAGCAGCTGGGCGGGGTAGTGCCCGATATTCTGCTCCAGGCCGGGTGGCGAAAGCTGCTGGTGGAAATTGCTGTCTCTCATGCCGCGGATGAACGTAAAGCCCGCCGACTGCTAAGGATGGGCCTGCCCGCCCTCGAGATCGACGCAGCATCTTTATACAAAAAACTCAGTCGGGGCGGCCAGCCCCTTGATGCTGCCGCTTTCGAATACGAGCTGGTTCACGGGCTGGAGTATAAACGCTGGCTGTTCCACCGTAAAAAGCAGGGTACAGAATACCATTTGCGAAAGGAAGCGGCCCGGCGGCCGGTAACACACAGCTTTCACAAGGGCTACCATCACTATCTGGTGCCGGGCTGCCCGCTCCACAAACAGCAGTACCGCTCGGGCTTCCGGGAAGGGAAAAGCTACGCCCGCCTCTGGCAGGACTGCCTGCACTGCCCGTATTGTTTGGAGATTGGCTATGAAAAAGAGATAGTAGGCTACCAGGAAAACCCACAGCAACCTAAAGCGGTATACTGCTGGGCTCACCTGCCGATGCCGAAAACGCCGGAATGGATGAGTAGTATCTGATGGAATGCCAAAAATTTTTCTCCCCCCACGCCTTGCAAAAAAATGTATGCCCTTTTTGGCAATATGACATTTATTGCTATTTTTAACGCTGCAGCAGCCGCATTAAAAAGTGTTTAAGGAAACGGCTCAATCTCACCCCAAACGCTAAACAAAACATAAGCACCCGGCTTTTTAAGGCATTCCTACACCAGTCCCAAGAATGGGCTACAACAAGCCTTCACCAGGATTGCACATGTTTTTGCGCAAGCACTCAAAAAAAATTTTGCACTTGTCGCTTCGGATGGACACCGCGAGCGAACAACACATCTATTTCTATAACTAAAATCGGTTTAGTACATGAAAACTCTGCTTACTACTTTCATGGCCTGCATGGTATTGCTGGCCTTCGGGCAATCTTCTGTTCAGCCCGCCCGGCTGATAGAGGCGGCCAAGGCAGGCGGAAAGGGTTTCGAAAGCATGGCCTTTTTCTCCCTCGCTGACAGCAAGCCCAACCTGGGCAAAGAAGAACCCGGGGAATACGACATCCTGGAGCTCGACCAGGACGCCCTGCAAAAACTACGGCAGGAGCAACCCAGCCGCCTCATCGTCAGCCTGCCTTCAGAAAATAAGCCGGTGGTGGAGATCGAACTGGTACAGGTCGATCTCTTCGCCGATGGCTTCTCTGTCATCGAAAGCAGCACTATGGCGCCGGCTGAGGTGGACCTTGGCCTGCACTACCGGGGCGTGATCAAAGGCAGCCGCAGCTCGATCGCCGCGGTCAGCTTCTTCGAAGAAGGGATCATGGGGTTCTTTAGTGCCGACGAAATGGGCAACTACGTCATCGGTGAACTGGAAGGGCCGCGCAGCACCGGCCAGTACATTTACTACCGCGACCAGGACGTACTGGAGGAGCTGGCCTTCGATTGCGGCACCCCCGACGAGGGGCCCGGCTACACCAAGGAGGACCTGGCGCCGCTGCCGGCCACCCGCGGGCTGGACGACTGCGTCGGGATGTATTTTGAAGTAGACTACGACATCTACCAGGATAAAGGCGGCACTCAGGGCGCTACCAACTACGTGACGGGAATATTCAACGAAGTGGCTACCCTCTACGCCAACGAAAGCATCAACACGGAAATATCGGAACTGCTCGTCTGGAACACCACCAGCCCCTATTCCAGCTCTTCCAGCTCTGGCATGCTTAGCGACTTCCAGGCCAGTACCGGCTCTTTTAACGGCGACCTGGCACATCTGCTTTCCTACCAGGCCAGCGGCGGTATTGCCGCCGGCTTTTCCGGCCTGTGCAACAGCAACCCGGACAACAGCAAGTGCTTCTCTTCTATCGGCTCCACCTACGAGCAGGTGCCTACTTATTCCTTTACGATCATGGTGGTCACGCATGAGTTCGGCCACCTCTTCGGTTCCCGTCATACGCACGCCTGCGTCTGGAATGGAAATAACACCGCCATCGACGGCTGCGCCGGCAGTACGGAAGGCAGCTGCCCTCTGCCCGGCTATCCCTCCGACGGCGGCACCATCATGTCCTACTGCCACATTCAGAGCGTGGGCATCAACTTCAATAAAGGCTTTGGCACCCAGCCCGGAAATGTAGTGCGCAACAGGGTATCCAATGCTTCCTGCCTGCAGGCCTGCGGTGGCGGCGGAGGTGGCGGTAGCAGCTGTAATGACAACGAAGTGACGCTTTCCATCACGCTTGATAATTACCCGGGAGAAACCACCTGGGACATCAAAAACTCCAGCGGTTCTACCGTGGCTTCCGGAGGGCCCTACAGCGGCCAGTCCGGTACCGTCACCACCAACATCTGCCTGGTGGATGGATGTTATGACTTTACCATCTACGACAGCTACGGCGACGGCATCTGCTGCAGCTACGGCAGTGGCTCCTATTCTCTTACGGATGGCAGCACCGTGCTGGCTTCCGGCGGCTCCTTCGGTAGCTCAGAAACGACGAGCTTCTGCGTCGGCAGCGCTCCGCCTCCGCCTTCTTACTGCGGATCTCAGGGCAACAACTCGAACTACGAATGGATACAGCGCATTAAGTTTGGAAGCATTGATAATAATTCGGGGAACAACGGCGGTTACGCTGACTTCACCAACCTCTCCACAGGCCTCACTCCAGGCGGCTCGGTTTCCGTTACCCTGTACCCCGGCTTTTCCGGCTCCTCCTACACGGAATACTGGCGCCTGTGGATCGATTACAACCAGGATGGAGATTTCACCGATTCCGGCGAGCAGATCGGCCAGGGCAGCGGAACAGGCACCCTTTCCGGAACGCTTAACATTTCCTCCAGCGCCCTTTCGGGAACAACCCGCCTGCGCATTGCGATGAAATACAATGCCTATCCTACTTCCTGCGAGTCCTTTAGCTATGGAGAGGTCGAGGATTACTCGGTGGTTATCGGCAGCAACCTGCCGGGAGCGGGCATCGTGCAGGGAGGAACCGGCCTGTCGCCCGAGGGGGTCACAGCGGCGGCTGCCCGCCCGCAGGTTTCAGTATATCCCAACCCTACCAAGGGCGAGCTCAACCTGGACTACTACTCCGAAAGGGGCGGCCAGGTGCAGATCGAAGTGCTCAGCCTGATGGGGCAGCGCCTGCAACGCCTCGATACTGACGCCTACAGCGGCGATAATACCTTCCGCCTCGATATCGGCAAATTGCCCGAAGGGGCTTACCTCGTCCGCCTGCGGGCCGGCGAACAGCAGCATGTAGAGCGTGTGACGATCACGAGATAAGTAATTTCCGGCTCTTATATGATCAGGAGGCTGCCTCAATTCTTTTGGGGCAGCCTCCGCTGTTTTTACAGCTTAAAAGCCTTCAGCATCTTCTTGTAGATGTCGGTATTCTGATAGACGCCGGCGAAATGCTCGGCTCCTGGCCCGTAGGCAAACACGGGGATCAGGGAGGCGGAATGCCCACCGGTAGAAAAGCTCGGCTTGAGGTAGCGGTAATCCCTTTGCATGCGGATCTCCGCGGCGGAAAGGGAGAAGCCGCCTGTTTCGTGGTCGGCCGTGACGATGACCAGCGTATTACCGTCTTTTTCCGCAAAATCCAGGGCAGCGTGAATGGCCTTGTCAAAATCATTGACCTCCTCTATGATGTATTCTGCATCGTTGTCATGGCCGCCCCAATCGATCTGCGAGCCTTCCACCATAAGGAAAAAACCATCCTTTTCCTGGCTGAGATATTCCAGTGCCATTTCGGTAGCCTGGGGGAGAAAATCGCCGCGGCCTTCCTGCATTTTAGGCATGCCGTCGGGAGCGAGCAGGTAGCCGTATTTTTTTTCAGGATCGAAGCTGGCGGGGCGGTTCAGGCGGCTGGTGTCCACCACAAAGCCCTCTTTTTCCAGAGAGTCCAGGTAATTGGCGGAGTCAGAGCGGTAAGCAAAGAACTTCAGGCCGCCGCCGGCGAAAAAATCAACCGGAGAGCCGGGCATCTGGCTGGCGATCTCCTCGGCGAAATCCCGGTCTTCCACGTGAGCAAAGAAAGAGGCCGGGGTGGCGTGGGTGATGGAAGAGGTGGAGATCAGGCCGGTGCGCTTGCCAGCTCCGCCGGCCAATTCCAGGATGGTTTCGCGGGATATCGAATCTCCGTCCACTCCGATGGCGGCATTATAGGATTTGTGGCCGGTAGAAAAAGCGGTAGCCCCGGCGGCAGAATCAGTGATCTTCGCGTCTGTGGGGCTGGTCTGGTGCAGGCCTACGTAGGGGAAGCGCACGAAACTGGGCGGTTCTTCCTGAAAGTAGAAGGCAGTGGACAGCTGGGCCAGGCCCATGCCATCACCAATAAGGAGGATCACGTTCTGGGCGCGCTTGCCCGCTATGGCCTGTTTGGAGGTGTCACAGGCACTGAAGCCGGCAAGGAGAAAAAAGACAAGGAAAAAGGCCGGTATTCTTTGCATTGGGATGTTTGTTTATTGTTACAATCAATTTTCAATACAAATGTAGCACCCAAATGTTTCTTCAGAGTTAATTGATCTTGATCGCTACTGTCCTTCGGCCCGGCCGTCGAAGAAGCGGGGTTGCGTCCAGGCGAAAAAGCGTTCGTAGCCGCCTGCTGCATTTTTCCGGCGGTAGCTGAGCCGGCAGCGCAGGTAGGCTGAGCGCGCATCCGTTTTATAGGAGGCCTGGAGTTCGTTACCCCAGTTGTGCACATCGGGATGCCCGTTGTACAGTTCGAACATATGCAGGCGCTTGACCTTCAGGATATCGTGGGCGTGGATGCCCGATATGAAATTCGGGTGGTTGAGGATGGGCGCTCCTCCGGCCTGGCGGATGGAATCGACATGCATCTGCAGGATATCCGGAGGCGTTTCCGTATCAGAGGCTTTTTCAGAGGCAGAAGGAGGCACAAAGCGCGCCGTATTCATCCCGGTGGTGTGGATGTGCCGCCTGCCGGTGATTTCCTCGCCGGGAATGAGAATGAAGTCTTCCCGCTTATTGGCCGGCAGGGGTACGTCGTCCGGGTCGATGAAGTGGTTGTGTTCGCTGAGGATCAGGAAGTTGTAGCCCCGGTCGTGATACCATCGGGCTACGGCCTCCGGGCTGGAATCGGCATGGCCGCAGATGACGGTATGGCTGTGGGTGTTGCCTTTATACCAGCGGGCAGATGGCCCTGCCTGTGTTTCTTCTTTTTGGCCAGTGCAGGCGAAAAGGAACAGGAAAAGGGCTGAAAAGAAAATTTCCCGGCCTTTTCTTTTTAAGGAAAAGCTATGCGGCGCGTGAAACATGAGTGTGTTTTTTCGGTTGTATTGCTAAACGAAAGAGGTTGCAAAATAGGCGTTTTTCCCCGGGCGAGGCCTGGTTGAGTATAAAAATCAGGGATAGCCCCGAAAATCATCTGATAGATTGGCCTTTACCTTACATATAAAGCCCTAATTTAGGGCTCTGACCAAAACCATTATGATATGAGAAAATTTGCATTTCTTCCTTCAGGCGCTTTTTTCATCCTGCTGTCTCTTAGCCTTTTCCTCACTGCCTGCGGAGGCGGCGGAACTGCGGATACCGGCAACGGTTCGGATACAGAAACTACGGAGCCCCCTCAATCCATGGTTGCTGAAGAACCGGAACAAGAGGAGGGGAAAGACCCCATCAGGGTCTCCGAAGATGGAGAGGCCGTATTCATCAACATGACGGGCAATGACCAGATGCAGTACAACATCAACCGCATAGAGGTCGAAGAAGGGCAAACCATTAAGCTGACCCTCAACCACATCGGCAATATGTCGGTAGAAGTCATGGGCCACAATTTCGTACTGCTGGAGCAAGGCGTGAAGGTGGAGGAATTCGCCAATAAGGCTGTTCAGTACAAGGCCAATGACTACATTCCAACCGAGGAAGAAAATGTCATTGTATATACCGAAATGATCGGTGGCGGGCAGTCTACTTCCATCGAATTTGAAGCGCCGCCCAAAGGCACCTATAAATTCCTGTGCTCTTTCCCCGCCCACTACGTGAATATGCAGGGGGATTTTATTGTGAATTAGTGCCGGTATGGATGGAACACGGACGCTGTCGCTCATAGCTTTAGCGTCGAGCGACAGCGTCCGTGTTCCATTAATCGAGCAGTTTCTGCACTGCCTTCTCCACCTCCTCAAACGGAAAGCCCTTTACCACCCTTTCCATTTTGCCTTTGATCTCTTCCAGGCACAGGTTTCCTATGCTACCCTCATGGGTATGCTTCACTTCCCGGGAGGGCTCAAACTCCCCTTTCTCGATCTGCCGGCCCACCTGCTGATACGCCTCCCGGAACGGTACCCCTTTCAGCACCAGCTCATTCACCACTTCCACGCTAAACAGGTAGCGGTAGCGCTCATCTTCCAGAATACGGGTATTCACTTTTGCCTGCGGCAAAGCATAGGCCAGTATGGAGAGGCAGTCTTTAATCTGCTGAATGGCCGGAAAAACACTCTCCTTCAGTAACTGAAAGTCGCGGTGATAGCCGGAAGGCAGGCTGGCAGTGATCTGGCTCACCTGTACCGGCAGAGACTGCAGCTGGTTGCAGCGGGCGCGTATCAGCTCGAAAACATCCGGGTTCTTCTTGTGGGGCATGATGCTGGAGCCAGTCGTCAACTCATCGGGGAAAGAAAGAAAAGCGAAGTTCTGGCTGGCGTAGAGCACCACATCCGCCGCCAGTTTACCCAACGTGTGCGCCATGCCGGCCAGGGCATAGCTGAGGAAAAGCTCCGTTTTGCCGCGCCCCATTTGGGCATGCACGACATTATAGCTGAGATCTTCAAAACCCAGTAAGCGGGTGGTTAGTTTCCGGTCCAGAGGGAAGGAGGTGCCGTAGCCCGCAGCCGAACCCAGGGGGTTCTGGTTGATGTTGTGATAAACGCTCTGCAGTAGGCGCAGGTCGTCCACCAGAGATTCGGCATAGGCGCTGAACCACAGGCCGAAACTGGAAGGCATAGCCGCCTGAAAGTGGGTGTAGCCGGGCATGAGGGTATCGCGGTGCTTGCCCGCCAGCTGAAGCAGGGTATGGAAAAGCTCTTCCGCCAGCCTGGTTATTTCCTCCAATTCTGCGCGAAAAAAAAGCCGCAAGTCCACAAGCACCTGGTCATTGCGCGAGCGGCCGGCGTGTATTTTCTTGCCGGCATCCCCAAGCTCCCGGGTAAGCAGCATTTCGACCTGCGAATGGATGTCCTCCACACCTTCCTCGATCTCCAGTTCCCCTTCCCCTGCCCGCCGGTAGAGTTGCTGCAAATGGGCTTTCAGATCTTTATGCTCCCCCTCGTTAAGCAGCCCGATGCGGTGCAGCATGCGAATGTGCGCCAGAGAGCCCAGTATATCATAAGGCGCCAGGTAGCGGTCCAGTTCCCGGTCCTGCCCGACGGTAAATCTCTCTATTTGCTGGTCTACGGTGTATTCTTTTTGCCAGAGTTTCATGTGAGTTTTGAGTTACGAGTTTTGAGTTTTGGGTTTTGGGTCACGAGTTACCCTTCTGGCCCCTTAGGGGCTCCGGCGGGCAAAGTGAGTTTCTAGTACCGCAGGCACTAATTACAAATCAGTCAATTCACGAATCAAACGAATATATCCTTTTATTCCTTGCTCGATCTCACTCAGCCGGATGTATTCATCCGCCGTATGTGAACGGGCTGAATCCCCGGGGCCGATCTTGACAGTGGGGAAAGGGCAGAGCGCCTGGTCGGAAAGGGTGGGGGAGCCGAAAGTGGGGATCCCCAGTTTTTTGGCGGCCTTCACGATGGGGTGTTCCAAAGGGATGCCACTGGGGTTGAGACGGAAGGAGCGGGCTTTCAGTTCCGCTACGGTATGGGTTTGCAGAATGTCGAACACTTCTTCGTTGGTATAGCATTCCTGGGTGCGTACATCAATGACGTAGCGACAGTTGTCTGGCACGATATTATGCTGAGCACCGGCCTCGATCTGGGTGACGGTGGCCTTCACCGGCCCCAGGGTGGGAGATATTTTGTCGAACTGAAATTGCCGGATCCAGGAGATGTCCTGCATGGCCAGGTAGATGGCGTTGAGGCCTTCTTCGCGGGCGGCATGGCCGGCTTTGCCCTTCGCCACGGCGTCGATCACCATGAGGCCGCGCTCGGCAATGGCCAGTTGCATGTGCGTGGGTTCTCCGATGATGCCCAGGCTGATGTCAGGAAGTGCTTCGAGAATGGAAGCGATGCCGTTGGGGCCGGAGATCTCTTCCTCGGCCGTGGCGGCTATGATCAGGTTGAAAGACAGGGTTTCGGCTTTATAGAAATGGAGGAAGGTGGCGATTAGCGCTACCAGTGGCGCCCCCGCATCATTACTTCCCAGGCCGTAGAGATAGTCATCTTCCACGGCAGGCATGAAGGGGCCGCGCTTCCAGCCGGCAGCGGGCTTCACCGTATCGTGGTGCGAATTGAGGAGCAGGGTAGGGCGTGCTTTGTCCCAGTGTTTTGAAAGTGCCCAGATGTTATTGCCCTGGCGCTGGCTGGAGATGCCGTGCTCCCGGAAAAAGGCCTCGATCAGATCGGCTGTCTCCGCCTCTTCACGGGAAAAGGAAGGCGTTGCGATAAGCTTCTTCAGCAGCTGAATGGCATCCTGTACAATTTGCTCCATATTTTCGTGTTACTTTTTCAGTTCATTCCGGAAACTCAGTGACCCATAGCAACTGGGTGGCCTTTCCCAGCTCCAGCGAGCGGCGGCTGCCGACCTGTACACTCGCGGCCCCGGCTTTCAGTGCGCGAAAAGCATTGTCCAGCTTGGGCAGCATGCCGTCGGCAATAATGCCGTCCTCGCGGTGGCGGGCATACTGCTCGGGGTCGAGTTGCAGGATGACGGAGCCCGGGTCGTTCACATCCGTCATGACACCTGCTTTTTCGAAACAGTAATAGAGGTTCACCTGAAAATGGGCAGCCAGCGCAATGGCCAGTTCTGCGGCGATGGTATCGGCATTGGTATTGAGGAGTTGCCCTTTCCCGTCGTGGGTGATGGCGCAGAGTACCGGCGTAAATCCATCCGCTATCAAACCGGACAGCCCCCGGGCGTTCACCTGTTTAATGTCGCCGGCAAATCCGTAGTCCACTTTTCCCACCGGGCGTTTCTCCGCCAGTATGCTGTTGCCGTCGGCGCCGCTCAGGCCGATGGCATTACAGCCCATGGCCTGCAGCATGGCGGCCAGGCGTTTATTTTCCAGGCCGGCGTAGACCATGGTGACGACCTCCAGGGTGTCTGCATCGGTAATGCGGCGCCCTTCGAACATTTTGGGTGCTATGCCCAGGGCCTCGCTCATGCGGCTGGCGCGGCGCCCGCCACCGTGCCCCAGCAGTTTATAGCCGGGCAGGTTGCTGAAGAAGCCCAGCGTCTCTTCCAGTTCGGCGGCATCTTCCAGCACGGCGCCGCCAATTTTGAGTATGTGTAATTCTTTTTTCATGATTCCAGAATCGATTTCAGTACGGCCATGGCGGCGTAGGTGCGGTTATTGGCCTGTTCGATGGCCAGGGAATGGGGGCCGTCCAGCACGGCATCGGCCACCACCACATTGCGGCGCACCGGCAGGCAGTGCATAAATTTGCCGTTTAGCGTAAGCTTCATTTTTTCGGGAGTGATCATCCAGCCGGTATCCTGATTGAGGATCTTGCCGTAGTCTTTGTAGGCCGACCAGTTTTTAACGTACACAAAATCCGCTCCCTTCAGGGCTTCGTCCTGGTCATGGGTGACTTCTACGCCTTCGGTAAATTCCTCCGACAGTTCATAGCCTTGCGGGTGGGTGAGCACCAGGTTGACATCGGCGGGCTTCATCCACTCCAGGAAGGAGTTGGCCACGGCCTGGGGTAAAGCCCGGGGGTGGGGCGCCCAGCTGAGCACTACTTTTGGCTTATAGGCCGGGCGAT
>CAYVVK010000208.1:0-487 GCA_964454855.1 uncultured Phaeodactylibacter sp.
CTGTCAATTAATTAACTCCCAAAGCACTAGCTACACAGGTCAGTCGCTGTACGAGGGGCCGTATTCCGCCTCTATCAGGTACAATATGGAGATCCCTGTAAACAGATAATAATCGTTGTGATTCGGGCCGGCCAACTGGCTAAGGCCGTCGAGGTAATCGGAGAAGATGCCCCGTACGCCAAACTCCCCGGACATTATGAGAGATTCGTTGATGTCAAAACGGGCACCAAGGGTGAGCGGGATGGAAAAGAAGGTGGACTTGTCGCCGGCTTCCGGAAAACGGGTTTTGTCATTATCAGAAGCGGTGACCTCAGCGTTGGCGAATGTCAGGCCGAGGCCGGCGGCAATGAAAGGGGAAAACTGCCGGGCGTAAACCCCGGCATTGTTGAAGCGAGGCGTGCCTGAGAAATGCCATTCCCCCTGCAGGCCAATCTCCAGCAAGCCCGCCTCCATGTCCCATCGGCGTACGCCTTCCCGGGGTTCCTGG
>CAYVVK010000208.1:497-9981 GCA_964454855.1 uncultured Phaeodactylibacter sp.
TCCTGGAGGGGAACGTTGGCATCCGAACCGCTGATCTTTCCATAAGTGATGGCCCCTTTTACTCCCATTTTGGGGTTGAGCATATGCCGGAAATGGCCGCCGAAGGCCAGTTGGGTTTCATTGGCGGCCAGAGGAAAGGGAGCCAGGTCCCCCATGTAGTTGGAGGCCCCGATGAAAATACCGGCTTCCGAGGAGCGCTGCGCCGAAGCAAAAAAGGGGATGAGCAAAAGGGTGAAGAGCAGACATAAGAACTTATTCATCTACTTGCGATTTTAGGTATAATGGTGAACGAAATATATTCTTTAAAAATACCTCTATGATACCATTTATACAAGTACAAGCAGCGGAATAAGTTCAAAGACGCTTTTGCTTATCGCTTAATAAAACGGCCTGAGGCCATTTCTCCACCGCCAAACAAGCGCAGCCAGTAGAGGCCGGGCAGCAGTGCAGACACATCGATCGGCAGTTGTTTCTCCCCAGCCGGGACGGAGCGCCTGAGGCAGGAGTGGCCGTCTGAAGCCACCACCTCCAAAACGGCAGGGGCGGAAAATCCATCGTTCAGCCGCACCTCCAGGGTGGACGCCACCAGGGTAGGGAACAGCCTCAGCTCTTTGTCTTTCCCCGGGCTGTGGAAATGCACGGCAATAACCTCGTGGTATTCCTCCGTGCCATCGAAGTCTACCTGCCGCAGGCGATAGTAATTGACCCCCGGCCAGGGTGCCTCATCCCGGAAGATATATTGCCGGGGATGCCGGCTATTGGCCGCCCCTGCCACTCTGCCGATCTCCGTGAAGTGCCGGCCATCGGCGCTGCGTTCCACGGCCATGTAGTCATTGTTGGACTCGGTTTGCGTTTCCCAACGCAGAAGAACGGACCGCCCGTTGGCCTCGCCCTCGAAATAAGCCAGTGTGACCGGTAAAAGGGAGCCGAAGATCTGTACATTATCGAGGCGGGTGGTAGCGGCAGAAGCCGCTATGTTGGAGTTATAGAAATAGATCCGGAAAGCAATGGTTTCCCCTCCGAAAAGGCTCACGTCCAGGTCGCTGGAAAAAGGCCGGCAGCCCCCGGGCCCCGGAGAGCCGGAAAACAGGAAAGACTCGGAGGCAAAGCCATTGGTACTGTAGTACACGTCGAAGTTCTTGGCCGCATTGTCGCTGGACAGGTTGGAGAGAAACTGAAAGTTCGTCACATTTGCCGCCATGCCGGAGGCTATGGTGAGTTCAAACTGAATATATTCATTGACATTCCGGTGAGTGGTGGACGGCCAGAAAGCGGTAGACCAGGCATCGCCGTTACAAGCCTCAGGGCTTCCCGTACTGTTGGAAGACGGGACGGCAAAAGCATAGGCCCAGGCGACCAGGTTACTGCTTCGCGTCGCCAGATAGGGGTCGGGAGGAACGCCGTCCAACTGCATGTCCCAGTAGGCGAGCTGGGCGTGGAACGGTGGACAGAATAGGGCACAGAACAGGATCATCAGCAGGGTTCTCTTTGCGGCAGCAATACAGAAAGCAGCCCCGCCTCGCCGGAGGTAAACGTACAGGTTTTGCATAGTAACAGAGTTTAAACGCGTTAACAGCCTGAAAGCCGGAGCTTTACAGCCTGACAAAATACTAGGCGAGAGCTGAAATCCTGAGTTTGAAGAATTGGAGAGAGCAAAAAGATTTACCCCAAAAATAAGTATAAATACAATACGAGTCAAAGGGTAAAGCTAAATTTCTGCAATTGTATTGTAGAAAATGGCATTGGGCAACCTACTCAAAGCAGGCTGCCCAATGCAAAGCAAGAAAGTATTACCGTGCAGTCCGGGGTATTCTAATATTTGACGAAGCGCCGGTTTAATACCTCTCCTGCTCCATTGCGCCACTGTAAAAAGTAAGGGCCTGGGGGTAATTCCTCCACGGAGACCTCCTCCCGCTGGCTGCTGCTTTCCAGCAGTATGCGATGCAGTATCCGGCCCTGCATGTCGTAGATGGCCAGTTCCGTGCGTTCTTCCCGGGCTTCCGGAAGCTCGACGGTGAGCAGGCCGGAGGTGGGCGTAGGGTACAGCAGTAGCTCCTTGCGCCCGCCTTTAAAGTAAACGGCTATGACACCATGATAACTGGCCGTGCCATCAAAGTCCACCTGCCGCAGGCGGTAGTAATTCACTCCGGGCCGGGGGCTGTCGTGCCAGAGCTGATAAGATTGTGGTGCGGTGATGGTGCCCGCTCCCTTCAGCTGCCCTACTTCCCGGAAATTCTTGGCGTCGGTGCTGTGCTCCACGGCCATGTAATCGTTGTTCTGCTCGCTGAGCGTCTGCCAGCTGAGCAGTACCCGCTCAGCTACCGCTTCGCCCCTGAAGTAGATCAGCTCGATGGGCAGTACCTGCTGCAGGGCGTTCAGGCTGCCGCGGGAGGAGGGCATGGGGTCCTCCCCCCATAGCAAATCACTCGGGCAGCTGCCATTTCCAATGCGCTGCAAAGATTCAAAAGGCTCGGTGGAGAACCCTTCGTTTGCCGCGGCACAGTCTTCCTGAGCGGACAGCTTGCCGAGGCAGGTCGACGTGGAGTCCTTAGCGACACTTTCTTCGCCTTTGATATCATCAGCCCGAAAGGAAAGGAACTCGATAACATGGCCCGTCACCTCATTGTACAGCGCCAGAGCGGCAGCGTTTCTCAGGCCGGGAACGGGGAACCACATGGCGCCATACCCCTGCCCTTCATCATCGATGACCCCATACAGGCGCAGCACCCCTTCCGGGAGAAAGCTCTTGTCCAGCTCGCCGCCCGTAACATAGAAGTAGAGTTCGTAATTACTGAGGTCAATGCCCGCCGGGCCCGCTATTTCGACCCCTTCGTCAACATCCGCCACACCTGAGTTGCGGTAGTGGAGCTCATTAATGAATACTACATCACCTCCCAGCTCGGGGCAGCCCTCTGTAGACGTTCTGGCCACCTCCACCCCTGCCGACCAGCTGCTGCCGAGGCGGACGAACACCTTAAAATAGTAAGTGGTATTGATGGTAAGGCCAGTAACCAGCACCCTGTCGCCCGTACCTTTAAATACAGGAAACTCGGGGGCTGAGAAATCGCCAAGGCCATCGGTCCCGTCACCGTAGTTGGCGTCGGCTTGATACTCCAAGCCGGTTGTAGAGGCAGGAGTGCCGGTAACCGAAGCCGTACTTGCCACCACCAGTACTTCGTCAAAGCAGTTGGGATTTCCCCAGGCCAGAGCGATCGAATCATTGAGGGAGCTGCTAACCAGCCCATTCACCTCAAGCGGCAAAGTACCACAGAGGGTGGTTTGGAAGGTTTTTGGCAGGTTGGCGATCTGGTAGCAGTTGAGGGCGGTATTGTATCCTACGGCCTGAAAGTGATACGTTTCGAGTTCTTCCAGGCCATCAACGGTAACCATCTTATCCGGGCCGTTATACACCACGTAGGTGCTGTCTCCCACGAAATCTCCCGTTCCAAAGGTAGCGTCGGCGGTGTAGGTATTGCCGCTGCAGAGGGTAGCCTTTACCACTGAATTCTTGCGGGCGAGAATAATGGTATTATCGGTGAGGGAGTTATCTGCATTGGCGCCCTTTGTCCAGGACAGGCTCATGCTGTTGTTGGTTATATTAGCCACCTGCAGGTCGGAAGGAGGCGTTGGCGGTGGCGTGCAGGCGGGTGATGCGCTGCCCAGCACTTTAATGTCTTCCAGCGACCATTTGCCAGCATAATTATCGGAACGGAACCCATACCAGCGTATACAAAGGGTTTCCCCCTCACACACCCGGACATTGATCTTATCAGGGCCGTAGCTAACATTACCGGGAGGTGGACTCGCCGCAGAGCTGGAAGCGACCAAGGTGGATGTTTCAAAGCCATCCAGTGACCAGCGCACATCATAAGAACGGACACCATCGGAGCTTCGCCGCTCGATAAAATCCAGCCCATCGACGAGCAGGCCGTAACCGGCATTTGGGCTGAGGCAAACCTCAAAGTAATCGGCGGCACTGATGGACAAGCTCGATTCCCAGGCATTGGCGGAAGCGCCGGCGCCTCCAAAATCGAGAACCCCGATCCCGCCACCGCGGGCGAGATCTTCGGCAGTAACGTTAGCGGATACATTGGAAGGGGAAGCGTCAATATCGAGGCTCCATTCGGCCAGGCTCTGCCCGTGTATCAGGGACACACAGAAGGTCCCCAACAGAAGCAGTGGGTAAATAGCTTTCTTCATAGTTATGTTTGTTAGTACAAGTATGTTTGTCGCCGGCTAAACCCCATGAAGGAGTAGAAGCCCACTAGTTTTCTCTACGGAGAATTTCGGCTCCGTGTTACAATTCACCTTAATTTATCGGTTAATCCGGGATAAGGCCCATAGGCCATTGTGCTGTTATTCCACGTTTCTGAAACGATTATGGCCGTGGATAAAGAGGGCATTCAGATCAAGGGGGGGATGTTTTGAGTATTTTACGAAATAAAGATACTATTTTCCTGATACAAATGCACCACCTTACTCTCTTTAGAGTCAAAATCGGGGGGAGAAGTTCAAAAAAAACGAAAAATTTCGCCGGGAAGCCTATAAAAAGCCCGCCGCCGACAAAGAAAGGCGGGCCTTCAGCGGACATTTTTGAAGAGTTCTACGGCAAAGAAGGCGTAGAACAAAAGCAGCAACATGCCTTCCCAGCGGGTGATCTTCTTATTGTTGGCCATGATGCCAAAGAGTATGGTCATGGCGATCATCAGGGGGAGGTACAGCTCGTTGATATTATCGGGGATGTGCAGTTTGCCGAAGAAGGAGGGAATCCCCATTACGATATAGGTATTGAAAATATTGGACCCCAGTACATTGCCTACCGCTATGCTGGCCTTGCCGCGGCGGGCGGCGTTGATGCTGACGATCACCTCGGGCAGGGAAGTACCGAAGGCTACGGCGGAAAGAGCGATGATCTCCGGGTCGATACCGGCTATGGAGGAGAGCATGCGTATGGAGTAGATCGTATAATCGGCGCCCAGCCAGACCAGCACGCCGCCCAGCGCCAGCAGGGCATAGGTTTTCCAGCCCACCGTCAGCCTCTCCATTTTTTCCTCCTCGCGTTCTGTTTTGAAGGAGTAGGCGAGAAAAATACCGAGGGCGACGATGAACAGTATGCCTTCAAACAGGGAGAAATCCTTATCCTGTAATGCGAACCACAACAGAAAAGCGGAGCCCCAAAGGTAGGGCATATCGATATGCCAGATGTTATACTCCAGTTCGATGCGCCTGGCCATCAGGGCCGCCAGGCCCAGCACCAGGGCGATATTGGTGATATTGGAACCGACGACATTGCCCACCACGATCTCCGACTCGCCGCTGAACACCGAAGCGATGGAGGTGGCCAGTTCGGGTAGAGAAGTGCCGAAGGCGACGATGGTGACGCCGATAATGAAAGGAGAAACCTCAAAGGCCAGGCCGATGCGCTCGGCGGAATCGATAAACCAGTCTGACGCTCTCAGCAGTACCGCCAGGCTCACCACAAACATGGCCAGATATAACAGTATATCCATATTGTCGCCTTTGAGTGCAGAAAAGGATCAGCCGCCACCCGCCCTGAGGTTGTCGGCGCTCCGAAACGCCCGGCAAATGTAAGGTATTTTGCCGCCATTTGGGAATAGCCGGCTATTCTCTTTGCCCGGAGCCTGCCAATGGTAAAAAAAGGAAGAAGCAGCCATTCATTTTTTCTTACTTTTGCAGGGCAAAACGTTTAAACTTTTTGGCTGCTTGGGCCATCTTATTAAGAATAAATACTACCTATGCCGCTGGATCAGATAGATGTAGACAAGTTGGAAGAAGGGCAAGGACAGGCCGGCAAGGAAATGTCCTTTCTCGAGCACCTGGAGGAGCTGCGCTGGCATATCATTCGGTCTCTGATAGCTATCGTTAGCCTGGGTATTGTACTTTTCATTTTCCAGGAGTGGCTCTTTCGGGTAGTCATTTTCGGCCCTACCGAACCCGACTTTCTATCCTACCGCTTCGTATGCGGCCTTTCCGAATGGATCGGCATGGGGGACAGCCTCTGTTTCCGGCCGCCGGAATTCCCCAAGATCGCTACGGGATTTGGCGAGGCCTTCATCATCAGCATCAAGGTGTCCTTTGTGATGGGGTTCATCCTTTCCTTTCCCTATGTGCTGTGGGAGGTATGGCGTTTCATCAAGCCCGGCCTTTACCCTAAGGAGCAAAACGCCGCCAGCGGGATGGTCGCTATCTGCTCGGCCCTCTTTCTTACCGGCGTGCTGTTCGGCTATTATATCATCTCCCCCTTTGCCATCAATTTTCTGGCGGGATACGATATACCGGGCGTGCAGAACACCCCTACTATCTCCTCCTTTATCAATTATATGATCATGTTTACAGCCCCCGCCGGGCTGATCTTCGAATTGCCGATCATCGTTTACTTCCTGTCGAAAGTGGGCCTGCTTACCCCGGATGTCATGCGGGCCTACCGCCGGCATTCCATCATCGGCATACTGGTGGTGGCGGCCATGATCACCCCTCCGGATGTCGTCACACAGTTCCTGATCGGCATTCCGCTTTTCATTCTTTACGAGGTGAGCATCGCCATTTCGGCACGGGCCAGCAAGGAGTACCAGGAATCATTGAAGTAAAAAAAACAGGCATGCAGCGCGTTTCCACCAATCTGACGCTATTCTACAAGTTCTTCATCCCCGTATTCTGGATCGTTTTCTTCGGGGCGGTCACGGTGGCGGTGCTGGCCTACCCATTTACTTACGTCGGCAACATTCCCGCGTCCTATTTCCGGATCGGAATATTGGTGCTTTATCTGGCCGGTACAGGCCTGCTCGCCTTCACGCTGATGAGATTAAAAAGAGTGGAAACGGACGATGAGTTCTTCTACGTCACCAACTACTTCAAGACGGCGCGCTATCCCTTTCACAGTATCCGAAAGGTGGAAGTGAGCGACTTTTTCCTTTTCCGCACGGCCAGCCTGAATTTCAAAAAGCCCGGCACTTTTGGCAGGCGGGCTACCTTCGTGCCCAGCAAGCAGCGCTTTCATGACTTCTGGGAGGCGCATCCGGAACTGAGGGCGCGCCTGCTGGCAGAGGAGGGTTGACCGGCATCCTCAGCTTAGATTATTTCGCCCTCATCCGAATCACCGGGCATATCATTTCCTCCAGGGAGATCCCTCCGTGCTGGAAGGTGTTCCTGTAGTAATTGTGGTAATAATTGTAATTGTTCGGATACAGGAAAAACTTATCCTCTTTAGCAAAGATAAAAGTGGAGCTCACGTTAGGACGCGGCAGCAGGGCGTCCTTCGGGTCGCGTACGTCGAGCACGTCACGGCGCTCGTACTGCAGGTTTCTGCCCACCTTATAGCGCAGGTTGGTGGTCGTTTCGCGGTCGCCCACTACCCGGGAAGGGGTATTGACGCGGATGGTGCCGTGGTCGGTAGTGACGAAGAGCTGCACATCCCTTTCCACGGCGCGCTGCAGCGCTATCCACAGTGGAGAATTCTCAAACCAGGAGCGGGTGAGCGAGCGGTAAGCTTTTTCATCGCCGGCCAGTTCTTTGAGCACCTCCATCTCGGTACGGGCATGGGAGAGCATGTCGATGAAGTTGTACACGATGACGGTCAGGTCGTTTTGCATATAGTTGAGGATGTTGTCCTGCACCTGTTTGGCATGGTTGGCATTGGTCACCTTCACGTAGTCGAAGCGAATATCCTTGCGGAAGGTGCGGCCGATGTTCTCCGCCAGGAGGTCGTGTTCGTGCAGGTTCTTACCGCCTTCTTCATTGTCGTTTTTCCACCATTTGGGATAGTGTTTTTCGATCTCCATAGGCATCATGCCCGCGAAGATGGCATTGCGGCTGTACTGGGTGGAGGTAGGCAGGATGCTGTAGAAGAAATCCTCTTCTTCCATGCGGAAGTATTCCGAGAGGATGGGTTCGATCACCTTCCACTGGTCGTAGCGGAGATTGTCCAGCAACAGCAGAATGGTGGGCACCTCATCGTCGAGCTGGGGAAAGATCTTCGAGCGCAGGAGGTTGTTCGACATAACCGGGCCGGAGCCGTGCTGTACCCAGTTGAGGTAATTGTTGACGACGTATTTGGAGAATTCGTTGTTGGCCTCGCTCTTCTGGGAGGAGAGGATGTCACTCATGCCGACAGAGTTGGACTCGTCGATCTTGAGTTCCCAGTTGATGATCTTGCGGTACACCTCCACCCACTCCTCGTAGTCTAGCCCGCTGTTGATGCGCATAAAGATCTGGCGAAACTCCTGCTGGTAATCGGAGGAGGTCTTTTCCCGCACGAGGCGTTTGTTGTCGATGATCTTTTTTAACGTCAGCAGGATTTGGTTGGGGTTGACGGGCTTGATGAGGTAGTCGGTGATCTGAGACCCCAGGGCCTCTTCCATGACGTTCTCGGCCTCGTTTTTGGTGATCATCACCACGGGAAGGAGAGGCCTCTCCTCCTTGATCTTGGCCAGGGTTTCCAGGCCGGTGATGCCGGGCATGCTCTCATCGAGAAAAACGACGTCGATGCCTCCGTTTTCCTGGCATTCTTCCAGTGCATCATAGCCGTTAGTGACGGTGATCACTTCATATCCTTTCTTTTCGAGGAATAGAAGCTGGGGTTTCAACAGGTCGATCTCGTCATCGGCCCAAAGAATGGTAATTTTATCCATGAGGTATAGTTATATCGTTATTATTTGGTTTTTCCCATTTCAGGTATAAGCTTACTAATAGAATAAGAACAACATTTATTGCCTATCCGTTGGAGATTAGCCGGAGGCGGCGGAAGATATTGAATAATTTTGGACTTTGGACGCAAGATGCCAGATTTCAGATTTCAGACGGCAAGTCATTGATAATCAAAGATATAATCGATGGATCTGCCAGGCAAAGCTCCGATATAGTGTAGCCGTAAAGCTTTGATAATTAGAGATATGCGATCTGGCGTCTGGCATCTGATGTCTGGCGTCCAAAGTCTAAAATAATTATCACATCGGAAATAAGTGGGTGGACAGATTTATTTTACTTATACTGCTTCGGTAGCATAGCCTGAAACGCTTTATTCTCAGGCGTTTCGGGGAGATTGTTGAGCAAACCTAAAGGTCTGGGTATGGCCGCTATCCGACTTCCGACTTTGTCCAGCCTTAGGTATGTGTTTAGCGCCGGTCCCGGAACGCCCCTTTTAAGGGGCCTGTTCAAAGATGAAAACGGCTTAAATACTTGCGGGAAGGCTGATTATAGGATATTTAGCCTCGCCGGATAAATCCCTGCCTACCTGGCGGTATCGGCAGGCAGGCGGCGCTCCGAATAAGCGGCCGCTAAACACATACCACCGCCCGGGGGTATTATGCCCAACCAAAAGCCCGCAGCCTGTAGGGCTGCCACAAAATGCACTGTGCTGTGCCAGGCCTACAGCTTGGAAACACAGGGTAGGCCTATAACCTGGGGCCATGCCCCCAGGCTGTGGTGTGCCAGGCCTGCAGCCTGTATACCTTCCGCAACAGCTATC
>CAYVVK010000209.1:0-9941 GCA_964454855.1 uncultured Phaeodactylibacter sp.
TACCTCCATAGCAGCCGTAGCCCGGCTTTGCAGTTTCGTTAATGCATCTGATTCCAGCAAACTCACTTCCGACAGCGCCCAGAAAGCGCGCCAGGACCACCAGTTAGGAACGGCCTGGCTGTTGCGGTGTTGGCGGTTGATCTCCTTATCCGGTAGCAGAAAGTTGTAGAAGTAGCCATTGTCCGCCTGCATGTATAAAATGAATTCGGTAAGCGCCCGTATCTTTTCCAGTGCTGCCGGCTCAGCATTCGACTGATACCGTTTGCAATAGAAAATCAGGGCACGGGCCACGTCATCCACGCAGGTAAAGCCTTCGTCCTCGTCTCCCACCAGTTCGTAATCCGGCGCTTCGCAGTAGATCCAGATGGTTCCCAGCACAGTATCTCCTATCTCAACATGCTGGTATAAATGCGCCAGGTGGGAAGTGTTCAGCAGTGTGCCACCGGTAGAGTCGCCGGTAGGTGAGCAAGAGAGCACGAACATAAAAACCCCGCTGAAAAACAGCATTCTCCACTTCATGGTTTCCTTTTTTTCGACTTCATCAGCTCCCTGATCACCGCTTCCAGCTCCGCCACGGCAAAGCTGATCGAGCTGTCCGACATGGCATAGGGGATGATCAGGTTCTTCCTGTGTAGCATCAAGCCACAGGAATAAAGGACATGGGGCACATAGCCTTCCCTTTCTTCCTCATTGGGGCTCAGAAAGGGCTCGTCCAAGGTAGCCAATACGATTTCAGGATCGTGCAAATCCAGCAGCGTAAAACTGAGCACATACTTGCGCATAGGCCCCACTGCATGGGTGAGCAGCAACCATCCATGTGGCGTTTTTACCGGGCTTCCGCAATTGCCTATCTGCATGAGCTCCCACATCCTTTGAGGCTGTTGCAGCAACTTGTATTCCTGCCAGAAATAGAGGTTGTCGGAATACATCATGGACAGGCACCTGCCTCCCTGCCGCCCGATCATAGCGTATTTCCCATTGATCTTTTCCGGAAAAAGGGCCATTCCTTTACCGGTAGCCGCTTTGCCGTAAAAGGGCCGTATGCTGAAATGCCGGAAGTCTTCGGTTTCGATAAGCTGCGGGCGAATTTCCCTTCCGTTGTATGCCGTATAAGTGCCCAGATAGAACGTTTTATCCTCGTGCTGGAAGCGGACAAACCTGGCGTCTTCCATACCATTGGATTCCGATTGGGAGGAAGGGAAGATCACCCGGCTGCTGATAGGGATATCTTTTTCAAAATACAGTTCGTAATTCAGAGCGAATACATTCGAGATCTTTTCTTTGGCAGCCTGCAGGTTCAGGTTGGTGGCAGCCTCTGCCCGGCTAATGGCCGTTAAAGCTTCCTGTTCAGAGAACTGCTCCGGCAAAGCGCTTTGCATCATCCCTTCGATGGCTTGGCCGAATTCCGCCCGGTTTATGACAAAATCCTTGCTGTACTGCTGCCCTTCCGCTTTTTTTCCGGCCGACAGCCTGCTGGCAGATGGGTCCGGATGGATGCCCCCATCTGCATCGGCCACCCCTGTTTTGAATTCAATGGAAGAAATATGGCCTTCGCCGACCGCACGAAGGCTCAGTATAAACCGAAGCTCTCCCTCCTTCAACTTGCTCTGATCGGGATGCGGGACGATGGAAGGGTTGAACAAGGCGGCGGCCTCTACAGCGTATTCGTGCGTGAAATATGCGCCGATCAACAATTTCTGAGGCATGGACAAGTTCTTGTCCGGCAAATACGGCTCAATTTTCCGGTAGTGGTTTAATACGACGCCTTCAAAATTGATATGCCGGCTGCTGAATTCCGAAAAGGCCAGCCCGAGTTGTTCTTCTACTGCTTTTTCATCCAGCGAACGGATATAGCTTACAATGGGCTTGATCCTGTCCGGGTTTGAAAAACTCAAAAATTTCGGGATCACCCTTTCGGCGGTAGGAATAATGCGGATCTTCATCCTTTTGACAGGTATCATCTGTTTATATTTTTTCTATGGTTTCAACCCTTAAGCCCGGATGAAGCCATACTTTGAATGAAGTGTTTCTGAAAAATGGCATAGGCTATGATGATGGGCAGGGCCAGCAACACGGCGGACGCCAGTTTGACGCCCAACTGCGCCTCCGCCCGGCCGCCCACGGCAAATAGCGTGACCAGTTGCGGCATGGTCATCAGTTGCTCCTGCCTGATCACGATGAGCGGCCAGAGGACGTCATTCCAGGAATTCATGAACGTGAGAATGGCCACGGTAATGATGGCCGGGATGATATTGGGCCAGAGGACCTGAAAAATGATCCTCAGCTCGCTACAACCATCCATTCTGGCCGCATCGATCAGGTCGTTGGGGATGCTTTTAAAAGCCTGTCGGAACATCAGTATCGCAAAGGCGTTGTTCAGGGCCGGAATGATCAGCGCCCCCATAGTGTCTACCCACCGGAATTTAACCATCAGGATATAGTTCGGGATCAGGGTGATCTGAAAGGGCAGGGTCATCGTGAATATGATGAGCAGGAATAAGAGCCCCCGCCCCCGGAATTGGAGTTTGGCCAGGGAATAACCGGCCATGGAGCCAAACACCAGTACCCCCAGAGTGGAACAGCTGGCCACTATGGTACTATTCAGCAAGGACCTCCAGATCGGGATCTTGCCGAACATCAGGGTGTAGTTGCTGAAGGTCAGCTCCTGCGGGACCACGCTCAGCTGGCCGATCTGGCTCTCCGGTGTCAGCGAAGCCAGGATCATCCAGTAAAATGGATACAAAAAGGAGAGTGCCGCTCCCAGCAGTAACAGAAATAGTATGAATTTAGAAAATTTCATTCGTCATCATTTTCGATAGCATATTTCTGAACGGCCACCACCAGCATGACCAGGATGGCAAAAAAGATGCCCAGCGTCGCCGAGTACCCCATGTGATAATATTCAAAGGCCTGCTTGTAGATGTACAGCATGGCCGACAAGGTGCTGTTCAGAGGGCCGCCGCCCGTCATGATGTAGGGTTCGATAAAAAGGCTGAACCCTCCGATGGTAGACAGGATGACCACCATAAAAAGCATGGGGTTGATGGCAGGCAGCGTAATGAACCGGAATTTCTGCCAGGCATTGGCCCCTTCGACATCCGCTGCTTCGTAGTAACTTTCGGGCACCGATTGCAAACCGACCAGAAACAAGATGACATACAGGCCCACGTTCTTCCAGGTCGCCATAAGGGCGATGGAAACCATGGCCACTTTACTGCTCGTCAGCCATTGCACTTTCCCCAACCCTATCCCGGACAGGGCCCGGTTGATCAGGCCGGATTCATACCCGTACAACTGTTGCCATAAAATAGTGACCACCACCCCGGAGATTACTACCGGTAAAAAGAAGGATGCCCGAAAGAAGCCTCTTATGAAGAGCTTCTGATTCAGAAAATAGGCCAGGGTAAGGGCGATGATGATCTGCAAGGGAATATGGATCACCAAAAACACCAGGGTATTGAGGATCGCTTTCCAAAAAAGCCGGTCCTGCACGAGCCTCACAAAGTTGTCCCCGCCTACATATTCCATAGGGGAAATAATATTCCACTTATGAAAAGTCAGGACAACCGAAAAAACTACCGGAAACAAAACAAACAACAGCAGGTGTATCAGGTAGGGAGATACGATGAGATAGGGAAGCAGTTTTTTCCTCAGCTTGCTGTTTGCAGCCATAATTTAATCTTGGTTCTTTGGCAAATCTTTTACCCGAAGCAATACATTCACTGCTCGTTCGGCATCGGCAACCGCCTGCTCCGGGCTTTTCACCTGATAGAGCACACAGGCCTCATATTCCTGGGAGATAATATCGAATACTTCCGTTAATACTTCACAGTTATCCACCCCTCGGATGTGCTTTGCCTGTTGGGCAAAGGCCTGCAAGCGGGGATTGTCCGCAAAGAAGTCCCGAAATTCCGGAATGCTGTCTATCCCCTGCCGGCGAGGCAATTGATAAGTGGCCTCCAGGAACATCAGGTCACCCTCCCGGCCCACCATCGTCCGGATAAACTCAAAGGCCAGCTGCGGGTCCCGGCAAGTATTGAAAACTATGATGCTCTTAGGGTCGCAGTAGGTATATATCGGCCCGCTATGCCCATCCGGGACCGGCATGGGAAAGAAACCATATTCCATTTGATCTCTCTTGTACTTTTCGAGGTACTGTATTTCCCAGGGGCCGGTAAATTTGGTGGCTATCCTTTCGGCAATAAACAGATCCTGCCCGGCGGATTGCTGTTCTTTGGAGAAGTAATTCTCCTGGTAAACCTTTTGCAGAAAACGGAAGGCCCCTATAGCATATTCATTGTTAAAGGCGGCCCGTCCGTCCTTGATCAGGGGCGCCCCATCGGAGGCCGCGAGATACAAGGGGTAGAAATTAAACAGCCGCTGATACCAGGCCAGTTTGACCGAAGTATTGCCAAACCACTGATCCACGTAGCCGTCACCGTCGGTATCCTTTTTGAACTTTTCGGCGGCATGCAGGTAGGCGGAGTAGGTTTGTGGCAGGCTGTCGAGCTTTAGCGAGGCCAGGATGCCCTTGTTGTAAATGGTCATGATGGGGTTTACCTTCCAGGGAACCTGATAAATATGCCCGTCGCCGGAGGTGATCTCGCGGATCGTCTCCGGGCTGCAACGTTCTCTAATGAAATCCATAAAGCCGTCCAGGGTATCTAAAGGCACCAGGATGCCCGCCTGGCTGTAGAACTCCACGCTGCCCTGCCATATATTGGAGTAGATATCCGGCGTGGTTTTTCCTACTACCGCCGCCAGGATGATCTCCTCACTGGACTGCCCTTCCGGCACCGGCTGGTATTTGACTTTTGCTTCGGGCTGCCGATCGTTCCATTGGCCTACCGCCCATTCGGAAAACCGGATCTCTCCTCCGTTGTTAGAAGACCAGTACTCCAGGCTATAGCCTTTCTTGTTGTGGCCTTTGCTGCAGGAAACGAACAACAAGGCCAGAACCAGGAAGCTTAGCAAGTAAGATGAATGCCTGTTCATAATTCTGGGTATCATGAAAAAAACTGAAGGCTGTCTCAAAAAGAAACCCCTTTGAAGGAAATTTCCCGGATTTGAGACAGCCTCCCTTTAAGGCCCATTACTTCTTCACGAACTTAGCCGTTCCGCTGTTTTTCCCATCAACGACAAAATTGATAAAGTAGTTGCCTGCCTGGTAGTCTTCCACATCTAAAGTGATGAGTTGGCCACCTGCAAGTTCGTTTTTATCAAACTGCACTGCGTCTATTTGCCGGCCGGCTGCATCCATTACCCGGATCAGCAAGGACTGCCCTGCAGAAAGTTTATGGGCGATGTGCACCTGCTGTGTGCCGGGGTTCGGATAAATAACTTCCAAAACGGCATCCAGTTTGGCGCTCAGGCTTTCGGTACCGGTGAAGCCGGTAGCATAGAGCCTCATTACCTCTTCCGCCGTCAAGGCTTTATTGTAGACCTTTACCTCGTCCAGTGCGCCCTGAAAGTACTGCCCTCCCTCCACGGGGTTGTTGCCCATGCCGAAGGGCCGGGAGGTACTGTTCAGCGTGCCGGGGGCCGGAAGGTTATTCACTTCCTGGCCGTCCAGGTAGATGACGTCTCTTTCCCCATCGTGCACCATGGTGACATGCCACCAGAAATCGGCCACCAGTTCATTGCCGTCCCCGGAATCCATGTCATGGATGGAATTGGGAAATTGCGGGGTCTCGCTGTTCGTCGTCCAGACGATCTTGAGGTGCTGCGGCAGAGAGATCTTCCAGCGCTGGTCCCAGTGTCCGAAGTCCAGGATGTAAGCCTCGGCATCCTGCAGGTTTTGGCCGTCCACCCGTATCCAGAAACTGACGGTGGTGTAATCCGAGATCAGTTGTACGGCATTGGGCGCCAGCACGGAATCGCGCTCGCCGTCAAAGACGATGGCCAGCCCGGTAGATCCGGAAGGGGCATTGGGCGGGCCGGGCGCAAACACCGGGTCGCCGCCGATCACGCCATGGTTGGCGTAAGGAGTAGCGTCATTGGCGTCATTTTCAAACCGGTACCAGGCCACCAGGCCGGGTTCGCTGGTTTCTAATTCTGCCGTAGTGCTGAGAGTGATCTCCGCCACCTCGGAATCATTGCCGGCTGCATCAAAGGCGTACACTTCGAAGGTGTAGAGCGTTTCCGGGTCCAGGTCTCCTACAACGATAGAAGTACTGCTTCCGGGAATGGAATCGTACAGCAAACCATCCAACAGGACCACATAACCAGCTACGCCGCGGTCGTCTTCAGAAGCAATCCAGCTTAAAGCCACCGAGGCGGAGCCCGGCGAAGCGGTTAAATTGCCGGGGGCAGTCGGAGGAGTCACATCGGGTGTCTGTTCTTCGCCGGTTCTCACTACTAAAGTAGTCATTTGTGATTCATTGCCTGCTTCGTCCACCGCGGTGAGGCCGAAGGTGAATTCGGTAAGCTGCGGCAGGCCCAGGACGTCAGCCTTCACCTCTTCCGTTGTCATGATCTTCAATGAATCCTGGAACAGGTTGTAGCCCACCACCCCTACATCGTCGGTAGAAGGCAACCAGGATAGGGAGACATCGGTGAAATTGACAGTGGCGACGAAGTTCAGCGGCGCGGTAGGCGGCGACAGATCGGTTTCCACCGGAGCCTCGGACTGCGCCGCGTAAAGATCGGCGATCTCCTGATCGGTAAGGGCTATATTATAGATCTGGACATCGTCCAGGCTACCGTTGAAATAGCTGCCTCCATCAATGATATTAAAGCCCATACCCAGAGGATGAGTAGTACTGTTCATGGCGCCGGTGACGTCTTTTTCCGCCACCAGAAGGCCATCGATGAATATTTTGTCTTTGGCGCCATCGTGCACCATAGCCACATATGTCCATACGCCGGGCTGCAATTCGTTGCCGTCGCCGGCATCCATATCCGAAATACCGGAGGTATTGTTGGTCGTCCATACCATTTTACCGTGTGTGGGCAGGGAGATCTTCCAGCGTTCCTGCCAGCCGCCGAAGGAGAGCAGGTACGCTTCGCCCTGCGCGGGTAGCTCATTGACGTTGATCCAGAAGCCGACCGTGGTGTAATCGGAGTTGAGCTGTACGGAATTCCCTGCTGTGATCCCATCATCCAGCCCGTCGAAACGATACGCTTTATTGGCGCGGCCAAAGCGGCTGTCCGTCAGTTGAGCGCCGGACACGCTGGCGTTATTCCGGTAAGTCGTCACATCATAAGCATTCCCGCTGAAGGGATAATCCGCCACCAGCCCGTCGCTGACCACCGGCGCCATGCTTTGGGCCGCGTAAAGGCCCGCCACTTGCTGGGCGCTCAGGGCCACATTGTAAAGCTGGATGTCATCCAGTTCTCCTACGAAATAAGAACCGCCGTCGATGGGGTTATTACCGATCCCAAAGGGGTGGTTGGTGCTGTTGAGATCACCGGCCACGTCTTTTTCATTGGCCAGCGCGCCGTCCATATAGATCAGGTCTTTGCTGCCATCGTGGACCATCACCACATGCTTCCACTGGCCGACGGCCAGTTCATTGCCGTCGCCGGAATCCATGTCGGAAATGCCTCCTGAGTAGTTGGTGGTAAAGACGGGTTTGCCGTGGCCCGGCAGAGAGATCTTCCAGCGTTCCTGCCAGCCGCCGAAGGAGAGCAGGTATGCTTCGCCCTGCGCCGGCAGTTCATCGGCTTTCACCCAGAAACTAACCGAGGCCAGGGGAGAATTATACTGCGTGGAATTGGAAACCAGTATCGAATCGGCGCCGGGAAAGCTATAGGCATTGCCCCCAAAGCCAAAGCGGCTTGCGGTAAGTTGCGCGCCGCCTGGCGAGCCGTGGTTTCCGAACTGGCTGTTGTCGTTGGCGTTGCCCGCAAACGGGAAATCGGCCACCAGGTCGGTAGGCTCAGCCGGGGAATTGGCCTCCTCAGTGTAGAGAACTGACACTTCCTGCGCGGATAGCGCAATATTGTAGATCTTGACCTCGTCCAGTACTCCATTGAAGTAGTTGCCCCCGTCAATCGGGTTGTGGCCAATGCCCAGTGGGTGGGAAGCTGGATTGAGATCACCGGCTACGTCCTTTTCATTGGCCAGCGCGCCGTCCATATAGATCAGGTCTTTGCTGCCATCGTGAACCATCACCACATGCTTCCACTGGCCGACGGCCAGTTCATTGCCGTCGCCGGAATCCATGTCGGAAATGCCTCCTGTGGAATTGGTGGTAAAGACGGGTTTGCCGTGGCCCGGCAGGGAGATCTTCCAGCGCTCCTGCCAGCCGCCGAAGGAGAGCAGGAACACTTCGCCCTCTGCCGGCAGCGCATTGGGCTTCACCCAAAAACTAATTGTGGTGAGGGCAGAATTCATATGGTCGGAATTCGGCGCATCGATGCGGGAGCTTTCCCCATTAAAAGCAAAGGCGCTGTTTCCAAAACCAAAACGGCCGGTGGTTGGCCTCGCATCGGTTATAAAGCCGTGGTTGGCGAAGGCGCTGCCATCGGTTGCATTATTGTCGAAGGAATAATTGGCCACTATGCCCGGCGGCACGACCGGAGGCACGAGCTGGCTGTTGTACAGATCTGCGATATTCTGATCGGAAAGGGCGCCGTTGAAAATGGTGACCTCATCGAGGGCGCCATTGAAGAAGTTGACACCGTCAATAGGGTCGAACCCCATGCCCAATGGCTTATCGGTGCTGTTCAATGCTCCGGAGACGGCCTTGGTGTTGGCCAGGGCGCCATTGATATAGATCTTGTCGTTCGTACCATCGTGCACCATCGCCACGTGGCTCCATTCGCCAACCAGCAGGTTATTGCCGTCGCCGGAATCCATATCGGAAATACCGGAGGAGCTATTGGTGGTAAAAACAGGCTTGCCATGGCCCGGCAGGGAGATCTTCCAGCGCTCCTGCCAACCGCCAAAGGACAAGAGGAAGTCCTCTCCCTGTGCCGGCAGTTCGCTGGGCTTCACCCAAAAACTGACCGTGGTATGATCAGAATTAAGCTGCGCGGCATTAGGGGCCTGGATGTAGGCTTGTGCTCCATCAAAGGAAAAGGCATTATTGGCGTTCCCAAACCGGTCCTGGGTAAGCAATGCCCCGTGCACCGAAGCATCGTTTTCAAAACTGCTCGCATCGCCGACATTTCCGTCAAACGGATAACTGGCCACTATATCCTGCGAGTAGGAGACAGACAGGCAAGCCATCAGCAGTACGCTGCTCATCAAATATTTGAATAATGTTAATTTCATAGTTAAAAGTTTTATCTGGTTTGAAATTGCTATCAATTATAAGCCCTCAATGCTTCACGAACCTGCCCGTCAGGAAGGTGTGGTTTGCCTTCATTCCTAAAAAGTAAAGCCCGCCCGGTAAGCCATCGAGGCTGATGCGGATACTGGTATCGGATTGCCCTGCCGGCAAGGCCACTTCCCGCTGCCAAAGCAGCTGCCCGGATAGGTTGTAAAGCAGCAGAGACGCTCGTTTTGCCTCCATAGCCGGGTACTGTACACGTAGTTCATCATTTGCAGGGTTGGGGCTTAGCTGCAAAGTATGCAACGCCCCTCCCCGCTTCTGGAAGGTTAAGGCGCTGATCACGCTCTCTTCGTAAACGTCTTTCATTTCCGCCGGCGTCAAAGCAAAATCGAAGATCTTCACCTCATCGATCAGGCCGCGGAAATTAAAATCGGGGTTGCCGGGCAACATCTGCCCCATCATCAGATCTACCGGGCTGCTGCGGATATCCCCTGCCATAGGGCGGTAGCTGTGTAGTGCGCCATTAAGGTAGATGGCCATTATTTTCCCATCGTAAGTGGCGCCAATGTGGTAGGAGGAATCCACTTCGACGGCCAGGCGAGAGTCGAGGTCGCCGATCGGGCCGGCGCTGGAGTTGACCGTCCAGCGGATATTTTGATCCGGGATAATGGAGATCTTCCAGCGGTTCTGCCAGCTTCCATGAGAAAGGACAAACACTTC
>CAYVVK010000210.1:0-9906 GCA_964454855.1 uncultured Phaeodactylibacter sp.
TTTCAGTTGCAAAAGCAGTGGGTGAAGCACTTTGGCCCGATGGAAAGTATAAATGTCCAAGTCACTTTTTGGAATTTTACCCCTACCCCAGATGGCCATTACGCCGGGGCTGGTGAAGTTATAGCCGGATCCTACAATGAACCTGAGCGCAGGGCCGGCTGGATGTACAAATTCACCGAAAACGGCGACAGCCTCTGGTCCATTCACATCGACGCCCCCTTTGAGCTAAATATTGCCAACGGCGGCTTCCTCAGCGGCATCGGCGCCCTGTCGAGCGGCAGCCTGGTGGCCGGCGGGCGGGCCCATGAGGGCAACCGCCACTACGCCTGGCTGGTAAAGGCCACGCCCGATGGCTGTGTGGATACCCTATGCCGCTTTCCCCTTACGGCTGCGGAAGCTTACATGCCCGGTGGAGAGGGCCTAAGAGTTTTCCCCAACCCTTCGGCTGGGCAGTTTTTCCTCTCTCTGCCCGGGAGCTATGGCCGCGCCCCTGTGCAGCTGGAACTGCACGACATGAACGGGCGGCTGTTGTGGCGGGAGGAACGGCCCTATCAGGAAAGGCTGGAGCTGAAGCTGCCCGGCCTGCCCCGGGGCGTTTATTTGCTGAGGGCCAGATTGAGGGGGAAGGTTTGGGTAGAGCGAGTGGTGATTGGGGATTGAGTGCTGTTGAAGCAGCGGCCCAGGCCGCAAGACGCCTGAAAACAATTAGGTGATAGGTGGCGCCTTTTTCCACCCAAAAAAGTAAGCGCATTGGAGAGAAGGGAAAAGATTTTTTCAGTGATTGATGGAGCAATAAAGGCAAAGGGCCATTGATTAATTCACATTGTTGTCATATATTGACTATTCATAGCGCTCAGTGCTCCCAAACAAATTTCCACAATTCCAAATTCAGGCATTTATTATTCAGAAGGTCCAGCTCCAAGAATCAGCTATGATATGGCTTTTTATCCGGATTTTTCGAATAGGCTGGAGTATGCAATTCAAAACTATGCAATTCAGAGAACAATTGGAATTAATCAAAAGGCTCGATGCCTTGATTAAAAGAAAAGGAACTGGATCGGCAAGTGAACTGGCAGTCCGGCTCAATATTTCTCGAGCTACCGTGTATCGTTACCTCAATGAATTGAAGCATTTTGGAGCTGAGATTGAATTTTGCAGGCATAGAAACAGCTTCATCTACCAAAATGACTTTAAACTAAGACTGTGAGGTATTTTTCCCGGTCTCATTTTTTTAGACGCCCATATCCTATTTTGCACGAAATCAAGTTTCACTACCATAAGGCATTCTGTTTGAGCCATAACAAAACAATGCGTATAATGTAATTACTTTTCCATCCTTGGAAAGTATGATATGCCTATCTGATTGCCTTATTATAGTTCCCTGGCAGACACCTTACAAAAAGCAGGGCGAAGCTGAGGCCTAGCCTAATGGGGGCTAATTTTAAATTTAGGGCTGAGGTGGTACGATTATGCGTTATGATCATCCAGGTGGTCGTGCATCTTATTAGCAGGAATGGATCATTTATCAGTGATTTACAAGTTCAAGCTCAGATTCAAGCGCTGAATAGAGACTTTCGCAAGAAAGGCAGAGAATGGAGGCTACTTCCTGAGCCGATTAAATCCATCGCCGCTGATGTTGGAATAGAATTTTGCTTAGTTTCCGTTACTCCTTCCGGTGATAAAACTAATGGAATAAACCGGATAGAGACAAATATTGCCGATTTTGCCCTAACTGACGATATTTTTTTTTCTGCCCGTGGCGGTTCTGATGCATGGCCTACTGAAAAATACCTCAATATATGGGTGGGAGAAATGCCCACGGGCCTTCTGGGCTTTTCTTCAAAGCCATCTGAAGCAGGTAGGGAAACAGATGGGGTGGTGATCAATTCGAAATACTTTGGAACGAGCAATGCCCTAACTCCTTATCAGCATGGCAGAACATTAGTTCATGAAGTTGGACACTACCTCGGGCTTGTTCATCCCTGGGGAGAAGTTGAAGGAGATTGTCAGGAAGATGATAATATAGACGATACCCCAATCATCAAAGGGCCACATTATTTTTGCCCACCCAGCGAAATACGGGCATGTAATGATGCCCCATTCCATTGGAACTTTATGGATTATACTCCCGACTGCTGCATGGCACTTTTCACCAACCAACAGGCAGAAATGATGCGCTATATTTTAGAGCATTACCGCAAAGGATTGATAAGAAAAGAATGTATGCCTCAAGGTCATATCAGATGGCATCCGCAGGTAATTCCAAACCCCGTAGAACATTCTGCCTTATTCGAACTAGGTAGAAGCGATGTGGTCAAAGTGGAGATCCGGAACTTAAACGGGCAGCTTATCAAACGGATAAAGATTCCGGAAGGGCAAAGTCAATTAGAATTATGTATGAACGACTATATCAAAGGCCTCTATATTTGCACAGTTGTCGCACGTGATGGCTCAAAGGAGAGCTGTAAATTCATATTTCATTGATAGGAGTTATTCAATTTCTTCAACTATATGGAAAATAATCTTAGCAGATGCTTGCAATACGCTGAAAAAGCAAGGTGTCAACCCTATCTTGTCTTTTTATCTTTTTTCATATTTCCCACCTTACAACCTGGCCTGGCCCAACCCCTCTGTGACGGCTCGCTCATCTCCGTGGGGTACGGAAGTTTTCACCGGATAGAGATTAATGAGGACAACCAGTCGTTCACGGTTGATCCTTTCCTCAACCTGGACCGGGCCTCGGATGTGATCTACGCTGATGCGGTAGGGTATCGCTGGAAAGACCAGTCTTTTTACGGCGCGATCCGGCGCTGGGCTCAGGATTCCATACCCATTTTCTCGGTGAGCGCTGAGGGGGTGTATCAGGTATTGGGGTATATAAAAACCGGAAATTCATTCGACGTTTTATCTGGAGCATTTTCTCAGGATCAGCGTTACCTGTTCCTGGTAGAGAATAGGTGGACCGATATGTTGCACGATCCATCTCTGCCAAATATTCTATATAAGGTGGATGTTGAAGACAGTGAACTTACCACTGAAACACTCCTATTGCGAGGCATTGGAGAGAATGTGGGAATTGGGATTGGTGATATCGCCTTCGACCCCATTACAGGAGTCTGTTATAGCATTGATGGATTTACTTCCCGGATGGTGACCATTGATACCCAAACAGGAGAAGTAGACAATGCTTCCTTTCCCCCCATTGAATTTCCAACGGATCACATTCCTATCCCCGAAGCACTATTTTTTGACTCTTTTGGGCGCCTGTATGGCCTGCGCATGTTTGGTTCTTCAGGCCTTTTATATGAGTTTGACAAAGCCACGGGTACATTGAAAAACACTACACATTCGGCCCGGTGGTGACCACCTACGACCAGTTGGAGGGCTGTTCCTGCCCCTACACGGTGGTACTGGAAAAGCAAATGAGCAGAGGAGCATTAAGAAATTGCGAAACGGTAACCGTTACTACCAGAATGGCTTACCTAAATGATGTTGTCGGGACCGGCAGCCTGCTGCTGCGGGACAGTTTTCCTCCCGGCTGTGAGATCACAGAAGTCCTGTACAACCCATACGGCGGCAACATTAACGGCCTGGGCAGCAATATCCTGGAGATAAGTGATATATCACCGGCTTATGGAGTGGATAGCCTCGTCTTGTCGGTGTTTATCCCGGAAGATATGGAAAGCGGCAGCTATTACTGCCAGGCTAGCCTTTCCGGCCTAGACCTTTCCGCTTTAGGGGACGGTCGGGAACGGGTAAATTCAGATAACCCTGACAGCCCGGAGCGGTATGACCCGACCCCTTTTTCTGTGGAAAAACTGGAGAGCCTCTCTCCACAAACCACCTATGAGCTCTGTGCTGGGGAAAAGCTTACACTTCGCCTTACTTCCAACAGTACAGGCCTTTCTTACTCCTGGGAAGATGGCAGCACCGCCGACAGCCTGCTTATAGGAAAGTCTGGAGGCTATTCCGTCACCGTCAGCAATGGCTGCCGGCAGGAGGCCTTTACCCTGCAGGTGTTGCCTTCCTTGCTGAATGTTGATCTTGGAGGCGGTAAAACCTTACTGCCCGGCGCTTCCATTACCCTCGAACCGGCAGTGGAAAGCTTCAGCCCTATCCTGGAATATAAGTGGTACGCTAATGATACTTCCGCCCTGTCTTGCCTCCAGTGCCTCACCAATGAGGTTGCCCCCTACCATGATGCCACCATTGTAGGGCTGCAGGTGCTTAACGCCAATGGTTGCCGCGCTGCGGATGAGGTCACAATCAAAATAAAACGGCCCGTGTACGCTCCCACTGCATTCAGCCCCAATGGGGACGGCATCAATGACCATTTTTTCCTGCATACCCCGGGCGCCGAATCTGTTCACTTACAGATATTTGGCCGCTGGGGCGAGTTGCTCTGGGAGAGCAGGAACAGCCCTCCCAACAGCCCGGAAGGTGGCTGGAAGGGCGCCGCCGGAAACCAACCCGTGCCGGCCGGGATGTATGTCTGGGCCGCTAAGGTTATTTATCCCGGAGCAAGCCGGCAGAGCTTATCGGGAGAAGTGCTGTTGATGAGGTAGCCGGCGCCAGGGCTGGTGCCCGGGTGCCCTCTCCAGGCAAGCCCGAGCGCAGTGGGAAACTGCACCCGGGCATCGGCCCCGGCTAATTCGGGCTAATCCGCCACCACCGCCAGCTTAAAGTCCGGGCTGACCACCAGGCCATAGATGTTGCGGATCTCGTAGAAGCGCAGGTCCACGGCTTCCTTCCAGTTGTCGTCTACGAATTTATTGTACTTGTAGATCTTACTGCCTTTGCCCATAAGGAAGGTGCCGTCGGGCAGCACGGCGAATTGTTCGGCATTGGGCAGGGTCTCGATGATGGTCCGGGCTTGTTCGTTGCGGCGGTAGAGGTTCTTTTCCATGATCTTCCAGTCGTCAAGCGGCTTTTCTGCACATAGGCCAGGTTGCCGTTGGGCAGGCGGGTGAAGCAGTTGCCCACGCCGGTGGCGATGGTCGTCAGGTTGTCGTTATTGGTGTTGACGATGGATAGAGTAGTGGGCTCCTCTTCTTTGTAGATGACGATCTCCTGGCTGTTGATCCAGTAGTATTCCCGGATGCCGGAGATGTACTTGAAGACCGGCTTGCCGTTGGTCAGCTGGTCGACGGGGAACTGCCAGAGGCGGTACACGCTGTCGAGGCCTTCCTTTTCCACGCGTATGGCCGAGAAGTTGTAGAACTCCGGCATGCGGTCGGGGGCGAATTCGCTCTGCGGCGTTTCTGTGACCCGTTGTTTGGTCTTGTTCACAATATCGAGCTTGTACAGGTCGGCCTGTATGGCGGTTGGCTCTTTGGCGGTGATGTATATCTCCGTATTACTGAAGAAGGAAGGGTCGCCGTTGTAGCCGTTGCGGTTGAAGTTGGTCAGCAGCTGAGGGTTGCCGAAGCCGAGTTTGCCCTCGTCGTTCTGTTTGACTTCAAACAGATAGATGTTGGTCTTGGGCAGCTGGGCGGTGGCGCTGAACCCCAGGGAGAGGGCAAACAGGCAGAAAAGGATCTTTTTGGGCATCATAGATATTGTTTTAGCGCTGTAAAGTTAGTGGTTCGCATTGGCTTCGCCAAAGCCGATTTGCAAACTACTGGCAGAATCAGGCTGGCAAATGCCTCTTATTTTGAATATATTTCCAAAAAAAACGATGAAGATCCACGCCTTATTGATTTCGTGCCTGTTTTCTTACGCGCTTTTCGCTCAGCCGGATATCGAACTGCAGGTTTTTGCCTCCGGCTTTAACCAGCCCGTCGATCTGGCCTCCGCGGGAGATGAGCGCCTGTTCGTCGTGGAGAAAAATGGCATTATCCGCATTCTGGACGAGGAGGGCAACACCCTGCCGCAGGCTTTCCTGAATATCGGCCCCCGGGTAAATTCCAGTGCCGGCGAGCGCGGCCTGCTGGGCCTTACTTTTCACCCCGATTATGAGAACAACGGCTACTTTTTCGTCAACTACACCCGAAATGACGGCACTACCCGCATCTCTCGTTTCCAGGTAAGCGACAATAACGCCAACCTGGCTGACCCCGGCAGCGAGCTCATCCTGCTGGAAGTGGAACAACCCTTTCCCAACCACAATGCCGGCGATCTCAGCTTCGGCCCCGACGGATACCTATATTTCGGCCTGGGAGACGGCGGCGCCGGGGGCGACCCCATTGATGCCGGCCAGGACCGGCTTCGCCTGCTCGGCAAAATGATCCGCATCGATGTAGACAATGGCAACCCCTACAGCATTCCTCCCGACAACCCCTTCGCTGAGGATGACTTTACCCTGGACGAGATCTGGGCCCTGGGCCTGCGCAACCCCTGGCGCTTCAGCTTCGACCGCCTTACGGGCGACATGTGGATAGCCGATGTAGGGCAGAATGCATTCGAGGAGATCGACTTTCAGCCCGCCGGCAGCCCGGGAGGAGAGAATTACGGCTGGCGCTGTTACGAAGGGTTCGAACCTTTCAATTTGGAAGACTGCCCTGCGGAAGATGCATTTACCTTTCCCGCCCACGCCTATGCTCACAACCTCGGATGTTCGGTGACCGGCGGCTATGTGTACCGCGGAACCCGCTACCCCAATATCTACGGGCACTATATCTACGCCGATTTCTGCTCGGGCCGCTTCTGGTCGCTCACGCCCGACGGCCAGGGCGGCTGGGAAAACCAGGAGTTGTTAAATGATGTAAACAGCGAATTCGTCTCCTTCGGAGAGGATCGATACGGCGAGCTTTATGCGGCAGGCATCAGCTCAGGGAATATATACCGGGTAACCTCTCCCTGCGAGGGGCCCACTGTATCCATTACCATGGAAGGCAATGTATTGACGGCTACTGCAGGTTTTGAATCCTACCGTTGGTTGCTGAATGGAGAGCCCATAGAAGGAGCCAACGGCCAGAGCCATACGGCTACCGAATCTGGCCTGTATACCGTGCAGGCCACCAATGCCAGCGGATGTACGCAGGGGGCAGATGCTCCGGTTACGATCGCAGTAGGAGTGGAAGAAGCTATTGGCCTGAGCCATTTTGCGGTATCTCCCAATCCATTCGGTGAGGTTTTCCGAGTGGAGATCATTACGGATCAACCGGCGAAGCTGCGGCTGAAATTACTGGGGCTGGATGGAAAGCAGTTGTCCGATCAGGAAATTCTAGTGGTTAGTGATCTGGTAGTGGACATACCGGCAGGCAGGCTGGCGAAAGGAGTATACCTGCTAGTTTTGGAAAAGGAGGGGAAACGGGTGGTAAAACGGATCATAAAGCAATAGGGCGTTAAGAAAAATGCCGGGAGCTAATGCCCGGCATTTTTCTTAGGGCCGATGCTGCAGGTTGGTGGTAAACCCGGTCACGACCGGATCTTATCGAGTAGTTTATTGAGGAGTTCCGCATCTTCATCGGAAAGTTTGCGGAGTATGTCATCCAGTTCCTGATTTCTCTCTTTCATTTGTTGGATCAGCTTTTCGCCTTCAGGGCTGAGGGTGACATCCACCAGCCGCTTGTCGTGTTTACATTCCCTGCGGATCACCAGCCCTTTCTGGTAAAGGCGGTCGACCATTCGCGAAGTATCCGCCATTTTATCCAGCAGGCGGTCGCGGATCACCGAGGTGCTTATTGGCTCGCCTGCTCCTTTAAGTACCCTCAGCACATTGTATTGTTGGGGGGTGATGCCGTAAGGCTTGAGTTGCCGTTTGATCCGGTCTATTACCCAGTTGTTGGTATAGATCAGGTTGACGGTGGCTTTATGCCTGGGGTTCCGGAATGGCCTGGTTTGGTTTATCGCTTCTTCTATCTTCATGAACTACATGCTTTTTAACAGGCTGCAATATAATGTTTAAACATTAGCTGTGTAGCCTCAGAGTCTGGTTTCTGCTCTTTGGTGCAAAGTTTTTGCCGGGTTTTACCTGGGAATTATTCGCAATTGAGGCTTTCGTGCCTTTCTCGTCTGCGGTTATATCTACATAACAACGCGAAAGCGCCGGAGGGTTGTACAGCCGGCTGAAAATAGCGTATAAATCGGTGTCAGGGAGGGGTAAGCGAGCCTGCGAAAGGCCGTTTTCGGTAAAAATCAATATTTTGGGCCCGTAGAAGCAAGACACGAAACCTATATGAACACCCTTGATTACATCATCGTAGTTGTCTACGCGCTGGGCTTCCTCGGCCTGGGCTACCTCTTTAAAGAGCAAAAGGACGGTAGGGATTACTTCCTGGGGGGAAAGAGCTTCGGCTGGCTCCCGCTCGGCCTGTCGGTCATGGCCACCCAGCTTTCCGCCATCAGCTTTATTTCGGCCCCGGCCTTTGTCGGCATACGGGAAGGCGGGGGCCTGGAGTGGCTGAGCTATGAGTTTGCCGTGCCCATTGCCATGCTCTTTCTCATGGTAGTCCTCTTCCCGCCGCTGTACCATTCCGGTGTGGTGAGTATTTACGAATACCTGGAGCGGCGGTTCAGCGCTTCAAGCCGGCTGCTGCTCAGTGCGGTTTTTCTCATCAGCCGCGCCTTTGCCACAGGCGTGATGATCTATGCGGTGTCCATCATCCTGGAAAGTGTGCTGGACATTTCCTTTTTCAGCACTTTGGCGGTCATCGGCCTCATCACTCTTATTTATTCCTTGCAGGGAGGTATGAAAGCTGTTGTTTATGGAGATATGATACAGATGATCATCCTCTTCATTGGCATCATCGCCTGCCTGGTGTTCGGCCTGTTGGAACTCGGCGGCTGGGACAATTTTATTGCCAACCTGGACCGCAGCCGGCTGGAGGCGGTAGACTTTTCCTCTACGGGATTCAATAGGGGGGAGGAGTTCGGCTTCTGGCCGATGCTTGTTGGGGGGTTGTTCCTGTACGTTTCGTATTACGGCACCGACCAGTCGCAGGCGCAGCGCATGCTCTCCGCCCGGGATATGGGCGTGGTGCGCAAAACGCTGGCCTTCAACGGCCTGGTGCGTTTCCCCATTACTTTTGCCTACTGCTTCATGGGGCTAGTGATCGGTACGCTGGTTGCCGTTACCCCGGAGTTTGCCGCTGAGGTGCCCGCCGACAAGCCGGATATGATGATCCCGGTCTTCATTCGCGATTACCTGCCTCACGGCGTGATCGGCCTGTTGATCGTGGCCATCCTTTCGGCGGCCATGTCTTCGCTGAGTTCGGCCATCAACTCCCTGTCTGCGGTGACGATGGAGGATTTCATCACCCGTGGGCGGGAGGTTCCCGCCGCGCGCTATCTGGTGTATAGCCGGTTGACGGCACTTTTCTGGGGACTCACCTGCCTCATTCTGGCCATTTACGCCGGCAACATCGCCGACACGGTCATCGAGGCCATCAATAAGGTGGGCTCTGTCTTCTTCGGCCCCATCCTGGCCATCTTCCTGCTGGCCATTATGACCAGCCGCACCCATGCCCTGGGCGCCAATATCGGCCTGGCGGCAGGCGTATTGGTGAATATCTGCCTCTGGCTGGCGGTAGATGAGATCTTCTGGTTCTGGTGGAACTTCATCGGAGCAGCCGTGACCCTGAGCCTGGGCTACGGAACCAGCCTGCTGCTGCCGGGCCGGGCCAGGGAAGTCATCATCGACTTTAAACTGGACATCAGGCGGTTCTTCAACCGCGAGGCCCTCATCCTGATCGCATTTTTCTTTGCGATCATATTGTTTAGCGTGTACTTTAAGTATATGATATAGCCCTTTTCTGTTAAAAAAATCAAAAAATCAATTTCCCACAGGGGGTAAGTGGCCCTCAGGTTTATCCATATGTCAAACACGGACAACCTAAAGCCATCACCCGATGAATAAAGGATCAATTTTTGGACTGTTACTTGTACTTTCTTATGGTTTAGCCACCAGCTTCGGCCTTAGCAGCGTCAAACTTACCCTGGAGATAGAAGGGAAACCTACACTGG